>CAXSEW010000416.1:0-4424 GCA_964236185.1 uncultured Nakamurella sp.
CGAGCCGGTCGAGTTTGGTGACCACCAGGGTGTCGCCGGCGCGGCATGCGGCCAGTGCTTCGCGCAGCCCTGGCCGGTCTCGGTTGCGTCCGGTGAGGCCGTGGTCGACGTAGATCCGGTTTGCCTTCACTCCGAGCGCGGTGAGGCCGTCACGTTGTGCGGTCAGGTCTTGGTTGTCGGTCGAGCAGCGGGCGTACCCGATGAGCATCGCGGCCATGGCGGGAACTGTACCGGTTGAGCTACCTTCACCGGGCATTAAAGCGGACGGGTCTTCCGGGACTGATGCCGCCACCGATCACGGGTGAGTTCGTCGCCGGCCGGACGCGGCCCGGGTGTTCCGGTGGACGGTCGGCTCACGGAACGCCACCACTCGACGAGCGCGGATGGGGTTTCATCGGACCGATCCGCCTTGCCGTCATCCTGGACTGGGTCATATTGCTGCCAACAAGTCGACCCGACTGACGATTTTGTTGGGCGGACCTCGCGGGAGGCGCGGAACCGCCGCCGCCCCGGCAGGCTTCGTTCATTTCTTGCGGGCTTACAGATGCGACGGCGGCCCGGCCCCGCTCTTGTAGCCTCTACAGGCGTGGCGAGGGGCAACTTACTGGGTGAGTTTCTGACCGCGAGGCGGCAGCGGGTTGTCCCCGCCGACGTCGGGCTCAATGCGCTCGGGAAACGCCAGGTTCGTGGGCTCCGTCGCGAGGAGGTCGCGTTTCTGGCCGGTATCAGTGCGGACTACTACGTGAGGCTGGAGCAGGGTCGCGACCGGAACCCGTCGGCTCAGGTTCTCCGGTCATTGTCGCGGGTGCTGTGCCTCGACGAAGTGGCCACGGCTCACCTGCTAGTTCTCGGCTCCACTGACCCGCCGCCCTCGGACGCGCCTGGTGGGACGGCGGCGGTGCCGGCGTCTGTGGGGCAGTTGCTACGGGCCATCTCGCTGCCTGCGTTCGTGGAGGACGAGCACTTCGATGTGCAAGAGTCGAATAGTTTGGCTCGCGCTCTCTCGCCGCTGATTACCCCAGGTCGGAATCGGGTCCTGACCACCTTTTTGGAACCCTCCGAGCGGTTATTGTTCCTCGATTGGGACGACGTAGCTGCGGAGCTGGTCGCCGCTTTCCGGGCGTCGCTTGCTGACTCGGCGGACGACCGTCGCGCAGTCGAACTAGTGGCCGAGCTGTCGGTCAAGAGCAGTCGTTTCAACGAGCTGTGGGCGCGCCATGACGTTGGGGACTTCGTCGACCGGCCCCCTGTGAGGCTCTGCCACCCCGAGCTGAAAGAGTTGACACTGACCCGCGACAACATCGCGATCGGCGGGCGTCAGATGCGACTGGTGCTCTACCACGCAGAACTCGGCACAGAGTCCTTCGACAAGCTTGGTCGCCTGGGCCGGTAAGCCCAAACGGAGGATCGGCGCTAGCTGAGCCCCGACGTTCCCGCGTCGTTCTCGCTCGGGTTCGTACGCCGGTGGTTGCCTGGGAGTGGCTGGGCACCTGTTCATGGTCTAGCTGCTCATCCACTCGCCGCCAGTTCAGCGCAGGGCACGGGTCAGGTTGCCCGGTAGCGGCTGGCGAGCTGCGGGCTTTGCGCGCCGAAAGCGGCGAGGTCGGCGTCGAAGATGTTCTGCAGGAGGGCGTACTCCTCGACGCCGGGTGCGCTGACGACTTCTCCGATCTCCAGGCCGCGTAGGGCGCCGGTGACGAGGTCCTCGGCGCTCATGCGGGGCACCGCGGACAGGTCCATGCCCTGGCTGGTGTGGAACTCGGTGGCCACGACGCCGGGGCAGACGACGTGGACCTTGACCCCGGTTCCTTCGAGCTCGGCGTGCAGGAGCTGGGAGAAGGCGACGCTGTTGGCCAGGGTCCCGCCGTATACGGCTCGGCGGGGCATCACCGAGGACGGCGCGGGCCCGGAGAAGGCGATCATCCCGGCGACGTTGACGATGGCCCCGGCGCCCCGCTCGATCATCCCTGACACGGCCGCGCGGCTGAGCATCGCGGGCGCGAGGACCTTGACCTTGACCAGTTCGCGGGCCTGGCCGGCGGAGAGCTCCGCGAGGGGCATGTAGTGCGCGACGCCGGCGTTGTTGACCAGCATCGTCAGCGGTTGGCTGGCGCAATGTTCGCCGACGCTGTCGATACCGTCATCGGTGGACAGGTCCGCGGTCACTGCGGTGACCTTGACCTCAGGATGCGCCGCGGCGAACTCCTCGAGGCGGTCTTTGCGGCGCCCGACGACGATGAGGTCGTAGCCGTCGGCGGCGAGGCGCTCGGCGAAGGCTTTGCCGATGCCGGAGGTGGCGCCGGTGACAAGGGCCAGTGGTGTGGTCATGGTTACTGCTCCTTCATGGTGGTCGAGGATGTCGGTGGGGTTGGTGTGACCGGTGCGGTGGGTGTCCTTGGTTCGGGGCTGGCGCCGTCGAGCCAGGCCCGTTCGGCGGTGTAGAGGTCGGCGGTAGCGGCGGGCCGGTCGTCGCCGGGCAAGTCGGGGCTGATGTCGGCGCCGCCCTGGCTCAGGTACCAGGCCAGGCACCGGTAGGAAGACCGGTATCCGGCGAACGCCGCGGGGTCGAGGTTCAGAGTCTTGCCGGGCACGGAGGCGGTGAGGCTGTCGCGTTCATAGATCGAGGTGATCCGGGTGATCCGCCAGATCCCGCCGGTGCGCTGCGCCCGATACTGCGAGCGGCAGTAGGACACCAGGTCGGCTTCGACGCCGCCAACGGTGATGTGAAACTCGATGCCCAGGGGCAGCTCGGCCCATGCCCGGTCGCCGTTGACCTGCACGAAGGGTGGGGAGAGTCGGTGCCGGCCCCACACGCCATCGGTGGAACGCGCCTGGGTGGCGCGGACGAAGCCTGCTCCGGTGCCGGTGAACCAGCTCATGTCCACGACCGAGTCCTCGGCGAAGCAAACAGACCAGATGTCCCACCAGCCGCGGTCGCGGCTCTGGCGTTCGCGCAGCACGAGCTGGGCGACATCGGCGGCCGCGACCCCGGTCTGCTCGGGGTGGAGTGCCGTGGCGGTCACGGGTTGAGGATCGCGACGACGCCGGCGAGGCGGTCGTTGCCCGACCGGGCGCGGGCCGTCACGGCGGAGCCGTCCAGGCCGTCCTCGCGCATCGCGTCGTCGAAGATGTCCAAGTCCACGCCCTGGACCTTGGCCAGGTGCTCGACCGTGTCCGGGGTAATCATGGTGTTGAACAGGCCGAGGACGGTGCTGCCGGCGCTGGCCTGCTTGAGGACCTGGAACAGCCGGACCGGGTCCGTGTCGGATTTCGCGGCGAGTTCGAAGATGTCGGCGATGGCGGCCTGGTTGGTGATCATGAGGGCGTTGTTGAACAGCTTCGCGGTCTGCCCGGCCCCGGCGCCGCCGAGGTGGACGACGTCGCGGGAGAAGGTTTCCAAGACCGGGCGGCACCGGTCCATCGCCGACTGGGGGCCGCCGACCATGGTGATCAGTCGACGCTCCAACGCTGCGGGCCGGCCACCGCTGACCGGGGCGTCGAGGACCTCGACACCGACGTCAGCGCAGGCCTGCGTGAACTTTCTGGCGTTGCCGGGGGTGCCCGTCCCATGGTTGACCACAATCGACCCGGGACGGAGGCCGGCGAGCAGCCCGGCGGTGAGCAGCCCCATTACGTCCTCGTCGGTTCCGACACAGATCCCGACGATGTCGACCGCGGCGGCCAGGCCGGTCACGTCATCGTGGCCCACATGCTCGACGTCGGACAAGGCGTCCAGTGAACTCGACCGCCTGGCCCAGACGTGCAACGGGAAACCCCGTTGTGCGATTGCCCTGGCCATGGGCAGACCTTGATCGCCCAGACCGATCCAACCGACGGCCGGCTTGGATGTCTTCGTCGTATCGTGAGCGTCAGGCTCGTTTGGCATCGAAGCGCTCTCCTTTAGTCGGCAGACCCGAAACGAAGTCCCAAAAGTGGAACGCTGCGTTGTTCGAAGGCCGGTAGTTTTCACTTTGCGCCCTATCCCGCCCAGCCGGGTAGACCCCCGTCCCCCTAGGAGTGGCGGGACCAGTCCCATTCGCTGGACACAACAGCAACTGGCTGCAGCCCTTCCTTGGGAACCCGCGCGGGCCCGCCCCGCGCCGCGTCCCGACGGTCGCAAACTCGTTCACTATCCACATGTCTCGGTCGCCGTTCGGCTACTGACACGGCGTAGTCGGGTGACAGGGTGATCGGGGACGTCGCCCTCAAGGAGTGACCGTCGTCTATCGTCCGCGACGGTGGCCAAGCCTGAGGGGGGCATGCAAGTCGGCAACACACCTAGCTTCCCTGAGGTTCGTCGGTCCGGGGGCGCAGATGGGGCATCGCCACGGACGAATGACGACTGCCGCGGATCTTGCCTGGCCTCGAGTTAGCCTCAAACTTTCGTGAGACACCCGACCCGGCCTGTGTGCGATAGATCGGTC
>CAXSEW010000417.1:0-4414 GCA_964236185.1 uncultured Nakamurella sp.
TGCCGCGATGAGTGCAGCGCAGAGCAGCAGCTACCGGGTCGCCGAGCTGCTCGACCGGGCGCGGGGGCCGATGGGCTCTGAGGTCGAGGTGGATCTCGGCGACGACCGCCCGGCCTATCGTGAGCTGAGCCGGATGATCTCGGCGCTCAACGGGTTCTTCGCGTTCAACGCCGGAATCCAGGTGTTCCGCGTCGGCGACCAGGGCTGGGGACCGGAGCTGGGCGCATGGAACGTTGCCGAGACCTGGAAATGCACCTACGGCGCGATCGCCGATGATCTGTTCTGCTTCGGGCAGGACCTGCTGGGCGCGCAGTTCGCCCTCGACGGATCCGCGGCGGTGGTCCGCTTCGATGCCGAGACCGGCCGGCGGCAGCACCTGGGCGACTCCCTCGAGGACTGGGCCGGCTGGCTGCTCGCCGATCCCGCACACAGCTGCGGCGAGCTCGCCGTTGCCTGGCAGCGCGCCAACCGCGCCCTGGAGCCGGCGGAGCGGTTGCTGCCGCGGCAGCTGCTCGTCACCGGCGGGGCAGTGGAACTGGACAATTTGACGGCGACCGATGCGGCCCAGGCCATGCGGATCCGCGGCCCGATCGCCCAGCAGGTGCACGGCCTGCCACCTGGCACGGTCGTCACCCTCGGCACCCGTTGACCCGGTGAGCTGGTCGGGCGTCGGTCTCTGACAGCCGGCTAGAAGGGCGTGACTGCGGAGCGGGTCAGCACCACGGCGACGCCGAAAGCAGCAGCAAGGACGAGGATTTCCAGCCCGCCCCAGAAGGCGATGGCGGTACTCCGGCCGATCGCCACCTGCGGCAGGATTCGCCGCCGCACATGGATGGCCAGCACGGCGACGGCCGCCATGCAGGCCGCCTTGGCGATGAGCAGTACGCCGTACCGGGTGGTGAACAGCGATCCCGGCAGGTGGGTGATCGGCGACAGCGCCAGCTCCAGCAGGCCGTTGAACATGCCGGTGACGCCGACGACGAAAACGCACCAGGTCGCCAACTTCGAGAACCGCGGCAATGCGATGGCCAGCAGCGCCGGCTGGCGCGCCAGGAAGATGACGACCGCGGCCAGGCCGCCGGCCCAGGCGGTCGCCGCCACCACGTGCAGCTCCATCGAGAGCATGGAGAGATCGTGGTAGCTCCAGTTGGACGCGTGGCCGGTCAACGGCAGCGGCAGCAGACCGAACAGCGCCACGCCGACCCGCAGCTCGGCAGGGACGTCTTCGCCGTGCTTGACCGACACCCGGCACAGCCACATCGACAGCAGCGCCGAACCTGCGGAGATGAGCAGGCCCTTGCCGGCGGCGATGGTGGTGACATAGCTCCAGATGGATGCCGGGCTCAACGACCGTTCCGGTGCCAACTCGATCGACAACGCCGCGATGGACAGCAGGGCGCAACTACCCCACAGCGCCGAGGCCCATACCGACAGCCGGCGGGCGCGGCCAAGGATCGCCTCGGTCCGGCCGGCAGCGACGGGCCGCTGTCCACCGCCGGCCCGTTCCGGGTCATCGAAGCCGATCATCATCGATAGCAGGCTGAGGCCGGCCACCGCGACGGCGCCGAGATCGACCAGTGTCCGGAGGACGGGAATGCCGAACCCGACGACCCAAGGCGCGTTGGTGATTCCGGCGACGGTGGGCACCCGGGTGGCGGCGGTGCCGACCACGGCGACCACCATTCCGGCGGCCAGGACCAATCCGGCGAATGCAGCACCGGAGTACGCCAGGCCGGCGAACTTCGATCCGTGGGCGGCGGCGGAGCCGGGCGCCGTCGCGCGGCGCACCGCACCGGACGCCGACGCAGCAGCCGACCTGCTTCGCGCTCCGCTCACCCGTTCATGGTGACACGGCGCCGAGCGGTCGGTCCCGCCTTCGGCCCGTCCGGACGTGGTCGGACGATTGTCAGAGGTGCCCGAGGCCCGGTGCCGGCGCGTGCGCGAGCACTTCCTCGTAACGGGCGTTACGTATCCCATTCACCAGTTCGTTGGCCTCCTCCTTGTCGCGCACCACCTTGGAGACGACGACCACGGCGAACATCGCGGACACCAGACCCATGGCGACGGTCCAGCGTTCCTGGACCGAGACGTCCAGCAGCATCAGGTTGCCCACGTTCCAGGCGGCGGTGATGGCCAGGAACACCACAGCGGCGCCGAAGAACGCGGAGGTGTTCTTGGGGACGATCTTTGGATTCATGAGTGGACCTTTCGAGAACGAATTGGCGGTGATCAAATGGAATCTGGAACAGCACTGCGACGGGCAGCCGCCACCGGGGAATGATTGCGAGTGCCAGCGGAATGACGGGTGGACTATGCAACCGGACCCGAGCGTCGGGTGACCCGCGCAGGCTTGGCGGCCCGGCGATGACGAGGTGGGACAACAGCTTTGGACATCGAGTGTCGTCGACCGTCGAATTGGTGGACCCTGAGCACCTGTTCGAGTTTGGTATGGCGGATGCGGCTGGCCTGCTTGCTGATTCCCTGCGCATCCCCGATGTCGCCGTAACTGGCCTGCGGAAGTGAGGTACGCAGGCTGTGCACGACCTGCGCTTCGAGAATGTCGAGCACCACCCTGGCGCGGGAGATCAATGCGATCTCGGCAAGCTCGATGGTGATCGGATCATCGTCAGCAGCGGTCTGGGTGGCCGCCTTGGCCAGGAGAGTGGCGATGTAGTCGTACATCTCCGGGAGATCCATGGAAGGAGCATGCCTGACGACAACAAAGATTGTCAACGACAATTTAAATTGTCGTCGTGGCGGGTCAGTTCCGTTCGCGGGTCAGCAGTCGCACGGGGCTGCGAGCCGCACGTTCGTCACCGCGCCCGGGAGACCCTGGACACGTCCCAGACCGGCTCGTCGAACCGGCCCACCGTGCCGTCGGCGTCGAACACCAGGAACGCGTCGAACGTCCGGGCGAACGCCCGGTCATGAGTCACCGCCACGACCGTGCCGTCGAAGGCGTCCAGTGCCAGCTCCAGGGACTCCGCCGAGTGCAGGTCCAGGTTGTCGGTCGGCTCGTCCAGCAGCAGCATCGTCGCGCCGGACAACTCCAGCAGCAGGATCTGCAGCCGGGCCTGCTGGCCACCGGACAGCGTGTCGAAGGTCTGTTCGCCGGCCCTGGCCAGCCCGTACCGGTCCAGCGCGCGGGCCGCCTGCTCCCGGCCCATCCCGCTGCGATGGTCGTCGCCGCGGTGCAGGATCTCCAGCAGCGTGCGGCTGGACAACTCCGGGTGGCTGTGTGTCTGCCGGAAATAGCCGGGCCGGACCCGGGAACCCAGCACCACCGTGCCGGTGTGCCGCACCGGCTCGACCGGCGTCTCGGTGACCGGCCGGTGCTCGATTTCCGGGTCCGAACCGCCGGCCGCCAGCAGGCGCAGGAAGTGCGACTTGCCGGAGCCGTTGGCGCCGAGCACGGCCAGCCGCTCGCCGTAGAAGACCTCGAGGCCGAACGGCTGCATCAATCCGGTGAGCTCGAGTGCGGTGCAGACGACCGCCCGCTTGGCGGTCCGGCCACCGGTCAGCCGCATCGTCACCTTCTGCGTCAGCGGCAGCTCCTCCGGCGGTCCGGCCTCCTCGAACTTGGCCAGCCGGGTCTTCGCTGCCTGGTAGCGCGAGGCCAGCCCGTCGTTGAAGGCGGACTTCGTCTTGTACATCAGCACCAGCGCCTTGATCTTGGCGTGCTCCTCGTCCCACCGCCGGCGCAGCTCCTCCAACCGGGAGTTGCGGTCCTCGCGCGCCTGCCGGTAGCCGGCGAACGACCCGCCGTGCACCCAGGACACCGCGCCGGCGACTCCGGGCTCCAGGGTGATGATGCGGGTGGCCGAACGGGCCAGCAGTTCCCGGTCGTGGCTGACCAGGAGGACGGCCTTGGGCGTCTCGGCCAGCTTGCCCTCCAGCCAGATCTTGCCGGGGACGTCGAGATAGTTGTCCGGTTCGTCGAGCAGCAGCACCTCGTCCGGGCCGGCGAGCAGCAGTTCCAGCACCAACCGCTTCTGCTCGCCGCCGGACAGGCTCGTCACCGGCCGGAACTTGGCCCGGTCATAGGGAATGCCCAGGGCGGCGACGCACGCGACGTCGAACGCCGTCTCCTGCTCGTACCCCCGCACGTCCGCCCAATCGGCCAGCGCCTGCGCGTAGCGCATGGACGTGGCGTCGTCGTTCGGGCCGCCGTCCAGCTCCATCATCTCCAGCTCGGTGGCGTCGACCTCCGCGGCCACCGCCCGCAGCGGCGCCGGGCTGACCGCCAGCAGCAGGTCGCGGACAGTGGAGTCGTCGCGCACCGATCCGATGAACTGGGGCATCACGCCGAACCCACCGGTACGGCTGATCGCGCCGTCCTCCGCATCGAGCTCGCCGGTGATGATCCGCAGCAACGTCGTCTTGCCGGTGCCGTTCGGTCCGATCAGGGCCGTCA
>CAXSEW010000418.1:0-4408 GCA_964236185.1 uncultured Nakamurella sp.
CCGGGTCGTACTCGAAGTCGTACAGGGGGATCAGTTCTGCCCAGCAGGCTTTGAGGTCGGCGTCGTCGCGGATGTACCCGCCCCAATAACGGTCGAAATTGTCCCAGTCGAGTTCGACCCTTGTCTGGGCCCCGGCGTTCGCCCGCGCGAGATCCAGATTGCTGCGGTCGGCCGAGGTGTCGCGCAGGATCAGCGCGCTCACCCGGTCGGGATGGGCGACGGCGTATTCCAGCGCGATGAAGCCGCCGTAGGACCCACCCGCAACGACGATCTGGTCCACCCCGGCCCACTCCCGTAGGGCGTCCACGTCCGCAGCCCACTGCGCATGCGAGTACGGCGGAACCGCCTCGCTGAGCCCACATCCGCGGGCGTCGAAGACGATGACGCGGAACTTGTCGGCCAGCGGACCGAAGGTCGACTTGGGTTCGGCGAGCGAGCCGATGCCACCGCCGCCATGGTGCGCGATCAGCACGGGCGCGCCCTCTTCGCCGAGAACTTCGACGTTGAGGCGGGCACCGTTGATGTCCAGGAACACGCGGATCACTCCTTGGGTTGTCTCGAGGGGTCGGCCGGGACACTGTCGTCGGCCGGGATGCAACTGTCGATCCACTGCAGGACAATCTGTTCCAGTACATCCAGCGGTACGGCGCCGTTGCCCAGCACGGCGCCGTGGAAGCCGCGGATGTCGAAGTCGGCACCGAGACGTTGCTGCGCAACGCCGCGCAGTCGGCTGATCTCGCGGCGCCCGATCATGTAGGCCAGCGCCTGCCCCGGCCAGGAGATGTAGCGGTCGATCTCATTGCGCACATTCGCGGCCGTGGTCGCGGTGTTGTCCCACATGTACTGACGCGCTTGATCTCTGGTCCAACCCAGGTGGTGCATCCCGGTGTCCACCACCAGCCGGCAGGCGCGCAGCGCGTCGAACGACAGCATGCCCAGCCGGGAAAGGTCGGAGGTATAGAGGCCCATCTCGTCGGCCAGGCGCTCGCAGTACAGCCCCCACCCCTCGACGTAGCCGCAGACCTCGGCGTCCAGGAAGCGTCGGTAGTCCGGCAGCTCGGTGAGGGTCTGCGCCGACGCGATCTGCAGGTGATGCCCTGGCGTGCTCTCGTGGAAGGCCAGCGCCTCGTACTCGTAGATGAATCGCTCCTGCGGTTCATCGGTCAGCAGGCAGTGCGCGCCCGGACGCGAGCCGTCGCCGGCCGGCGGCCGGTAGTAGGCCAACGCAGAGTTCTCCGCCTCGATCGGGTTGATCTCCTCGATCACGCAGTCGGCGATATCGAACGGCGGGAACCATTGCGGCCGAGCGGCTTCCGCCCGCTGCAGCGCGTTGGTGACCGTGTCGACGATCTCCGATCGCTCGGTGAAACGCAGGGCCGGGTCAAGCCGCAGCTGGGCGAAGATCTCGGGCAGGTCCGCTGTCCCCAGCACCTTGGCGCCCAGCGCTGCCCATTCGGTCTGGAGCTCGGCGACGCAGTCCAGCCCGATACGGTGGATCTCGTCCGGGGTCAGATCGGTGGTGGTGTGTCGGCGAACCGCCGCGCGGTAGCCCGCCTCGCCGCCCGGCACGAACTTGATGCCGACCTGCTCGTCGCCGCGGGCGACCGGTAGCAGCTCGTTCGACAGGCACGCCAGCAGTCGCTGCACCGCGGGGCGGACGGAGGTGTGCAGCACGCTGATCGCCCGCCCGTGCCACCGCTCGTCGAGACCGATCGCGACCCGCAGCGGACGCAGCAGGGTGTCCTGGTCGTCGGTCAGGGCCAGATGTCCGGTGAGTTGCCTGATGGCCTGGCCGACGCCGACCCTGGTGGGCAGCCGACCCTCCGCCGCAGCCTCGCGCAGCCGGTCGGCGATGGCATCGAGGTAGGCGGGCAGACCGGCCAGCCGGGTCAGATACCGCTCCGCCGCGGTGTCGTCCACCAGCGAGACGGTCGGCACGGCAAGGAACATCATCGCCTGCGGCGAGGAATAGGCGTCGGCGGACGCCGATGTCTCCCACAGGCAGTGCTCGAGATCGGAGCGGGCACCCCAGGCCAGCCGGGCCAGCACTGCGGCGTTGATCTGATCCGGCCCGTTCAGACCGGCCGGACCGATGGCGGCCAACCGACGTTCCAGATCGGTGAACGCGGTTATGGTGGTCGCCGAGCCCGTCCGGCTGGGGTCAGGTACCAGATGATCGAATCCCACCACCCCGAGCTGGGTGGCGTTGAACGGGTCGCTGCTGTGCTGCAGCTGGAAGAATTCGGCGCTCAGCGTGGCGAGCTCGGCGTTCGGTGCGGTCATGCTGGTGTTCCTTCCGTCGAGTCTGCTGCCACGGTGCTGGCGGTGCGGCGGGCGCTGACCAGCGCCAGCACCCGCGCCATCTCGTTGCCGACGATCATCAGTGCTTCGTCCACGCCCATGCCGGGTTTGGCGAGGACCTGCCCGGCGCCGCAGGCCATGGCGACGTGCGCGGTGATCTGGGCCGAGCGATCGGTTTCGGTACACGTTCCCCCGCAGTAGGCGACCAGGCCGTGCCGCCGCACCAGCAGCAGCGCCTCGACCGTCTGGTCGATCCCGCCCAGGTCGGGCGTCTTGACGTGGATCACGTCGGCAGCGCCGGCTTCGGCAAACCTGCGGATGTCGTCGAAGGTGTTGCACCACTCGTCGACGGCGATGCGCACGCCGGACCCGCGCTGCCGCACTGCGTTCCGCAGTGCCACATAGGTGTCGAGCTGCGCGTCCGTACTACCTGCATCCACCGGATGCTCGACGGTCAGCTGGTACGGCGCCGCCAACCGGCCGAGCCCGGTCAGATAGTCGGCAATGGATTCGATGTCGCCACCGAAGGCCAGGCCGATGGTGCCGTAGGTGTCGAAATGCAGCGCCGGCCGGTAGTCGGCAGAGCCCCGTAGCTCGTCGATCCGGCGCACCAGCCAGCTGATGTACTCCGCCAGGATCTCGCCCTGGCGGCCAAGTTTGGTCTCGACGGAGTTGATCAGACCGTGCGGCAGTACAGCTGCCTCTTTGAGGATCATCTTCTCGGCGTTGATGTACTGATCGTCGCCGCTCTGCGCGAACATCGGTACCGGCGCCAACTCGATGCCGGTGTCGTATTCGGCCGTGATGACCTCGGCCATGGTGGTCCGGTCGCGCCGGGCGACCGCATCCAGGATCGCCTGGGTGACGCCGTAGCGGATCGCCGAATGCAGCGGACCGGTGGCCGTCCGGCAGTCCCCGACCCGTTGCGCCAATCCCCGGAAGGACGCGATGTCGTCGCCGACGAGCAGCGGCGCGACGTGCTCGGCGATGTCCCGGGCCGCCGCGGCGGAGTCGAACACCGGGTCGCGTCCCCCAGCGCCGCTGTACTGCGAGACGGCGCAGTCGCCGTGCGCCACCGACCCGTCGTCCAGTAGCAGCAGCACCGAGAGCGCCCCGGCGGGCTGACGAATGGCGGTGAAGCCGGGCGTCAGTGGATCGCCGCGGTAGGAGAACCCGTCCTTGACTGCGCCGGCCCTGATCGCGGCCTGGTCGTCGACGAAGAACCCGCCACGCACCGGCACCGTCACCAGGTCGAGTATCTTCACCCGCCCACTACTCAGCGATTTCGCGGGTCAGCAACACGGTGGTGATGAAGGTGCGGAACAGTCTCACCGGGTCGTCGTCGGTCATCGTGGCTGTGGTATTGCCAGAGCGGGTGACACCGTTGATCCAGGTGGCCATCTCGGCGATGTCCGGATTGCGGTAGGTCACTTCCAAGGTGGCCGGCAGGGTGATCGCCGGCGGCTGGGCCTCGCCGATCGTCTCGATCGCGGCCCTGGCCCTGCTGCGGATCAACTCGCGCGCGACGCCTGGATGCAGACTGTCCGCGGCGAACCGGGAGACGGCTGTCTTCACCACGGCCTGCTGCACTCCGGGGCTGACGTCCGCGGCCTCCCGCGCGGTGATGTCGTCACCGGTGATCAGCACGATCGGTACGCCATGGCCCAGCGCCACCAGGGCGTTGATGCCGGACTCCCCGACCACCACGCCGTTGAGCGTGACCTCGGCGATGGCGCGCGGGTTGTAGGTGTGCGACAACGGCGCCGGGCTCGACATCGAGCCGTGGTAGGACACGAAGAAGATGGCGTCGAACGAGCTGTCCAGACCCTGCATCATGTACAGCGGTTTGTGTCGTCCGGACAGATAGCGGGCGTTGCCCGCCAACGTGTCCGGGCGGAGGTTCTGCATCTTCGAGTGGGAGTCGTTGACCAGGAACTCATCCGCGCCGGCGTCCAGCGCGCCCAGAATGGCGGCATTGACCTCCTCCTGGAGCAGCCCGCGGTAGTAGTCGTAGCCCGGCTCGCCGACCAGGCATTGGTTCCAGTCGACAACCCCGGTGGTGCCCTCCATGTCGGAGGAAATGAAAACCTTCACAACATCTCCGCTC
>CAXSEW010000419.1:0-4395 GCA_964236185.1 uncultured Nakamurella sp.
ACATGGTTTTCACCCTCAAGAAACGGAGGTCGGCCGAGTGTCTCGTACGTCGGCTAGCAAGGCGATGACCACCATCGCAGGAATCAGCGCCCTGGCGCTGTTCGTCTCAGCATGCGGTAGCAGCAGCACCCCATCAACGGCGTCATCGAGCACGCCGTCCTCATCATCCAGTGCGGCCGCTTCGGTCGCGCCGTCCTCTGCCGCGGGTGGCGCTGCTGCCTCCGGTGGCGCCTCGTCCAGTGCCCCGTCCGCCTCCGGCGGAGCGGCGTCCTCGGCCCCCTCGTCGGGCGGATCCTCGGCCGGCTCTGCCGCGCTGAGCGATGACGCGACGTACTGCGACACGCTGAAGAAGAACTGGCCGAACATCACCGGCAAGCAGGTCTCGATCTACGCCGGCATCACCGGTGACGAGGGCAAGCAGCTGGAGTCGTCCTGGAAGGACTTCACCACCTGCACCGGCGCCACGGTCAAGTACACCTCGGACAAGAACTTCGAGCAGCAGATCGTCGTCCAGGCGAAGTCGGGCAACGCGCCGAGCCTGGCCTTCGTCCCGCAGCCCGGTCTGCTCGCCACTCTGGTCGCCACCGGCAAGGTCGTCGCCCCGCCCGCGCAGGTCGGCGAGAACGTCGACAAGTACTGGGACAAGAGCTGGAAGACCTACGGCACGGTCAACGGCACCTTCTACGCCGCCCCGCTGGGCGCCAACGTGAAGTCGTTGGTCTGGTACTCACCGAAGATGTTCACCGCGAAGGGTTACAAGGTTCCGACCACCTGGGACGAGATGATCGCCCTCTCGGACAAGATCGCCGCTGATCCGGACGGCGTCAAGCCGTGGTGTGCCGGTGTCGAGTCCGGTGCCGCTACCGGCTGGACCGCTACCGACTGGCTGGAAGAAGTCGTCATGCGCCAGGCCGGCCCGGACGTCTACGACCAGTGGGTTGCGCACAAGGTCAAGTTCGCCGACGACCCGATCAAGAAGGCGCTGGCCACGGTCGGCACAATCTGGAAGAACCCGAAGTATGTGAATGCCGGCATCGGTGACGTCAGCTCCATCGCCACCACCGCTTTCGCCGACGGTGGCCTGCCCATCCAGCAGGGCAAGTGCTACATGCACCAGCAGGCCTCCTTCTACGAGACCAACTTCAAGGGCACCCCGAACGTGTCGGAGAACGGCGACATCTACGCCTTCTACCTGCCGGCCATGGGTGATTCGTTCGGCAAGCCGACCGAGGTCGCCGGCGAGTTCGTCACCGCGTTCTCCCAGAACCCGGAGGTGCAGGCCTTCCAGTGGTACCTGACCACCTCGCACTGGGCGAACAACCAGTCGAAGAACTCCAAGTCGCGGATCTCGGCAAACAAGGGCCTCGACGTCAAGAACGTCGGTGACCCGATCAACAAGCTGTCGGTCGAAATCCTGCAGGACCCGAAGACGGTCGCCCGCTTCGACGCTTCCGACCTGATGCCGGCAGCCGTCGGCTCGGGTGCCGAGTGGAAGCAGCTGACCAACTGGATCACCGGTCAGGACGACGACACCACGCTCGCCCAGATCGACCAGGCCTGGCCGGCCAGCTGACCGGAAGGACAGCTCGCCAGATTCGCTCCACCGCATTCCCGCAGCAACTCACCATCAGTAGCAGTTGGTCGCAGTACCGCTCTCCGAGCCACCAGCAGTGAAGGGAGGCAGGCGCGTCCGCCGACAGGCGGGCGGGCTTGCCTCCTTCTGGTTCCGGCCCCTCGTCTTCACCGGGTCGGTGCCCCTACGGGAACCCAGACCGAATCAGGGTCCCGTTCTGTCGTCCCAACAGTCGATTGGAGGAACCTTGAGCACTCCCGTAGGTGTCACCGAACGCCCACAGCAAGCCGAAGTGCCCGAGGCGGACCGGCCCGTGAAGGTCCAGGGCTTCTGGACCCCGCTGGTGTGGTTCGTCGTCGCGGCGATCATCGGTGCGGTGGTGTGGTCCGGTGTGAGCACGTCGAATTCCAATGGCAAGGGCTTCTTGTACAACACCGGTCAGCAGTTCACCCATGGGTGGATCTCGCGGACGTTGTTCTCGCCGACGACGGCGATCCAGAAGGTCATCGTGATGGTCGTCGTCATCGTGCTGTTCGTCGCGGTGATGGGCCTGATCCTGTGGCTGGTCGACCACAGCCGGGTACCGAACGGCACGGTGGTCGCCGGCTTCCTCGGCCCGACCGTGATCGCACTGGCCGGTGGCCTGCTCTACCCGGCGATCAGCACCATCCTGGCCTCGTTCCACAAGTACAACGGATCCGCGCAGGCTACGGGCTGGGCCGGACTGGCCAACTACACGCACTTCTTCAACAAGGCCAACGCACCGATCTTCTACAACACCATCGCGTGGATCTTCCTGGTGCCGCTGTTCGCCGCGGCATTCGGCCTGGTGTACGCGGTGCTGGTGGACCGGACCCGATTCGAGGCGGCGGCCAAGGCACTGATCTTCCTGCCGACGGCCATCTCGATGGTGGCGGCGGCAGTGATGTGGAAGTACATCTACTACCAACCGACGACGCAGGGCTACGGGCAGGTCGGCGTGCTCAACGCGCTGGTGTCGCCGTTCGGCGGTTCGGCGCAGAACTGGCTGATCAAGTGGCCGGTCAGCACGCTGGCGATGATCGTGGTCATGGTGTGGATCCAGGCCGGGTTCGCGATGACGGTGTTGTCGGCGGCGATCAAGGCCGTTCCGGACGACATCGTGGAGGCCGCAAAGATCGACGGCGCGACCGGGATGCGGCTGTTCCGCAGCATCACCATCCCGACCATCCGGCCGACGTTGGTGGTGGTCATCACGACCATCGCCATCGGTTCGCTCAAGACGTTCGACCTGGTCAACATCCTGGGTAACGGCATCACCAAGAACGACATCCTGGCCAGCGCGTTCTACTCGCTCAACGCCAGCAGCCAGCCCGGTCTGGCCGGCGCGGTGGCCGTGATGATCTTCATCCTGGTCTCGCCGGTGATCGTTTTCAATGTCCGACAGATGAAGAAGGCGGACGCCAACCGATGACTACCACCACTCCACCGCTGCTCGTCGAGAACCCGGAGATCAGCGGCCGCAAGCTCAAGGCGATGATCCGCGCCCAGGATGCGAAGACGAGGCTGACCTCGCCCTGGGCCTCGGGTATCGCGATCATCATCGCCATCCTGTGGACCATCCCGACCGTCGGATTGCTGGTCAACTCCGTCCGCGGGTCGATCAACGTCGGCGGCAACCCGGCCGCGGCCAGCATCACCAGCGGCTGGTGGCACTTCTTCGGCGGCTCGCCGTTCACCTTCAGCAACTACAGCAACGCCTGGACCGGTAACGGCAACACGGCGCCGCTGGCCACCTATGTGCTCAACAGCATCGTGGTCACCCTGCCGGCGGTCTTCATCCCGATCGCATTGGCGCTGCTGGCCGCCTACGCCTTTGCCTGGATCGACTTCAAGGGCAAGAACATCCTGTTCGTGGCGATCTTCGCGATGCAGATCGTGCCGATCCAGGTGGCGTTGATCCCGTTGAACACCATCTACACCAAGTTCGGGCTCAACCAGTCGTTCTGGTCGATCTGGCTCTCGCACACCGTGTTCGGTCTGCCGCTGGCCATCTTCCTGCTGCACAACTTCATGAAGGAGATCCCCGGATCGCTGATCGAGGCGGCCCGCGTCGACGGCGCCGGGCATGTCAAGATCTTCCTGCAGGTGTTGATGCCGCTGCTCACCCCGGCGATCGCCTCCTTCGGGATCTTCCAGTTCCTGTGGGTGTGGAACGACCTCTTGGTGGCGCTGACGTTCTCCAGCGACAACACCAGGCCGATCACCGCCGGCATCCAAAACCTGACGACCCAGTTCCAGTCCTCGGCCGATGTCATCCCGGCGGCGGCGGTCATCGCGATGGTGGTGCCGCTGGCAGTGTTCCTGTCGCTGCAGCGCTTCTTCGTCCGGGGACTGCTCGCCGGCAGCGTCAAGGGCTGATCTGCAGTGGCCGGTTCCGGGCTCGCCCCGCTGATCGGCATCGTCGAAGTCGCAGCACTGGCCGGCGTCTCGCCGGCAACGGTGTCGCGGGCACTCCGGGGACTCCCCGGAGTGTCCGCGGCAACCCGGGCCAACGTGGAACAGGCCGCTACGGCACTCGGTTACGTGGCCTCCCCCTCGGCTGCCGCGCTGACCACCGGGCGTACCAGCGCCATCGGTGTGATGGCACCGTGGATCTCCCGCTGGTTCTTCACTGCTGTCATCGAGGGTGCCCAGGAAGTGGTGGCCGAACAGGGCTACCACACGCTGCTCTACCCGCTGGGCGCCAATGCCGCGCCCGCCGCCGCGTCGCTGGTCGACACCCGCGCGCTGCACAAGCGGGTCGACGGCGTGCTCGGCCTGAACGTCCCGCGCGGTGTCCA
>CAXSEW010000420.1:0-4385 GCA_964236185.1 uncultured Nakamurella sp.
TAAATAGACCGGCCCTTGTTTCGACAAGTTGAGTGGACGCGGCGTGTCATCGGTGTTGACCTCCGCGACCCGTGCCATCTTGAACCCGGGGAACGACCCGGCCGGCGGCACCTCAACGCTGACCGGGCCATAGCACGACGAGGAGAGAGCGCGCCATGCAGAACACTTCCAGCGGTGACCCAGCCGACGCTCTCGCGTTGTTCGACGGGCCGTCCGCGCTGACGATCAGTCCGCGTCAGCGGGAGCTGCTCAACGCCGCCACGGAGATCGAACAGGAGGACGCCCGGGAGGCCGGGACGATCGGCTACGCCGCCCGGCTGTGGGCGCAGCTGACTCTTCCGTACAAGAACCCGGCGCCGGATACGCAGATGTGGGTGCGGCGCAATGGCTCGCTGACTTTGCGGGTGATGCCCGGCATGACCGGTCCGAAGGATGCGCCGGTCGCTGGGTATCCGTTCGGTGTGTTGCCCCGGCTGATCTTGACGTGGATGAGCACCGAGGCGGTGCGGATGCAGACGCCGGAGTTGCGGCTGGGGAACAGCCTGACCGATTTCATCCACCGGCTCGGCCTGTCGGCCACCGGAGGGGTGCGCGGCAACATCACTCGCCTCAACGACCAGATGCGCCGGCTGCTGACCTCGTCGATGTATGTGGAGGACAGCCGCGACGACGGGACCCGGTGGGGGTTGGCTGGCGCCCACTTCAGCGTGGCGCAGAGCCATCGGTTGTGGTTCGACGGGGATGACCGCGGCGGTCGCAACCCGCTGTTCGGTTCGACGATCACGCTGGGGGACGAGTTTTACCAGTCGATCATCGCCGCGCCGGTGCCGGTGGATACCAGGGCGCTCGCGGCGCTGGCCGGTTCGCCGATGAAGATGGATTTGTTGGTGTGGCTCTCGCACCGTCTGGGCTATGTGCGAAAAACACACCTGGTGCCGTGGACGCTGCTGGCGCAGCAGTTCGGCGCCGAATACACCCGGGCCCGGGACTTCCGCGCCGACATCTCCAAGGCTCTGCGGGAGGTACTGATCGTCTACCCGGGCGCCAACGTGCAGATCACCGACAAGGGGCTGCTGCTCTCGCCGTCGCGGACCGCCGTGCCGCGCCTGGGGTAGCCCGACCCGTCCGGTCAGTACATTGCCCGCATGGTGTGGTGGGCGGTGGTGGTGCAGCTGGTAGTCGGTGCCGCGACTATCGCGGTGGCGTTCCGGGTGGGGACCCGCAACGCGTAGGAGACAGCCAACGCCACGTCGCAGCGGGAGACCGCGGCGCGGCGGGAGGAGTTCTGGAAACGCCTGACCTACGCGCTGACCGCGGCCGGCAGCGAGAACGAGGCGGAAGCCCAGGTCGGGTTCGCCCTGCTCAGTGCGCTTGTCCAGTCCGAGCTGGCCAGCGCTGAGGATCTGCTGTTAGCGCGGGCAGCGGGCCGCGCTGTGCTGCAATCACTGGACCCGCCGCCCAACGTGGCGGATACTGAACCTGACGAACCGGCGGATCTGACTAAGGAGCTGGATATGAGCACTGTGGAATCACCGCGGGCAATCACCGGCCGCGAGATCGGCGCCGCGAAACTCCTCGTCACGCTCGACCGGATCGAAGGCCAGGTCACCCCCAAGTGGGTTCGTGACATCGCCGACGCCAGGTCGGCTCGACCGGCGACCGCTCCAAAACCGCTGCCTGACCTCCGCTAGCGCCACGTCACGGAACATCGGAAAGCCGGCGCCAGCAGTGAGGGCGGGCCCGAGGGGATGTCGGCGCGTTGTCCTCGAGCGCTTGCAAGGAGCATCGAGATGACGGTGGAGGAGTTGCCAGGCGAGGCTGGTGGCAGCCAGGGCCAGGTTCGATTGGCAGCCGGCGAGGAGCCCAGGGCTGTGGCGAGTTTGATGTCGGCCGAGGCCGTAGCCGGCTCCAACGCGGACTAGCGAAGTGGACAGGAGCAGCCAGCCGCCGTAGACGAGGCCGCCGATCAGGCCGCCGAAGGCGCTCCCGGGCCAGCCGAAGAGCCAGGAGGTCAGCGCAAGGAGCAGGCCAAGACTGCACTTCGGGGATGGAGGTCTTGATCCAGGGGATCACGGCAGCAACATCTCCCGTCCGCAAACGATCGTTTATGAGACAGCACCGCCGCGGACCCATCGCTGCAGATCGCGAATGTAACCCAACTCGCGTAGTCAACTAACGTCACGAACTCCCACGTTCGTGAGACAGCAGGGTCGGGCTCACGTCCACACGCGAACACAAACTGCGGTGTGGTCGAGAAGGACGTCGTCACGTCCGTTCCCTTGGCTGAACCGAGTTGGCAGCCAATTTGGATTGAACCTTCAAGGGCGGCCGGCGGCGGCCTAAGCTGTGCGCCGCTCCGGCGTCTGCGTCGCCGGCGGGGCGGACAGGTCACTACCATCGGTTTCTGTCTCGACCTGGCCGGGTAAGCCACTCATCCCGGGGAAAGGCACAGCAACTTGCAGCCGACTCATTAGTATTCGCAACAGTTCGATGCTTCAGCCGAGCGAAGGAGATCAGCATATCGATGGTTCAGTCCGTGGGGGCGCCCAGTGCGGTCAGCGCGCTGGGGTTCGCTTGGGTGCCGTACGCAGTCGCTTCCCTGTGTCTGCTCCTGCTGGGGCTGCAAGTTCGTCGTTCCTCGCGGAGGTCGGTTCCGCAATCGTTCCGGGGATGGCTGCTCGTCCGGGCCGGGGTATTGGGCGCGGTCGCCGGCATGTTGGTCCTCTTAGCCGATGCGGCCACCGAAGGAGACGGGCTGACCACGGCCGACAGACCCATCTGGATGTGGCTCGTTCACCACCGGACCGGCTTCCTGACCGCGGTCCTGACCGGTATCACCCAAGTCGGGAGCACTGTGGCGATGGCTGTTCTGGCTGTCGTTGCGGTTGTCATTTTGGCCGTTCGCGCCCGGCGCCGGGGCGATGCGGTTCTGGTGGCCGTGGTGGCCATCGGTGCGGGCGCCCTCATCACCATCTCGAAACCGCTCGTCAACAGACTTCGGCCGCCCGTCGAGTTCCGCTTGGTCACCGAAACGAATCAGTCGTTCCCGTCGGGGCACGCCTTGGCGTCGGCGGCGATCATCGGTGTCCTGTCGGGGATGTTCCTACCGCAGTTATCCGATCGCCGGTTCCGGATCGCGGTGGCTATGGTGGCCGGGCTGTTCATGGGGCTGATCGGATTCAGTCGGATGTACCTAGGGGTTCATTGGCCGACGGATGTGCTGGGCGGATGGCTCATCGCGGGTGAATGGTTGGTGCTGTGTCTCACCGTTCGACGCCTGTGGATGCTCGGAACTCAATCCCACGTCGCAACGGTCGGATAGAAGCAGGCCTACCTCGCCACCGGGCCGCCGCGGAGTCTGGTGGCGTTCATCAGCAGGCCGTGGCTGCCGCTGACCTCGCCCCTCGGTCGGCGCGTTCGCTCTGCGATGCCCACCGCACAGCCGCAGCACATGTCAAAGGCAGGCGGCCGCTGGCCCTGGCCCGAACCTCGTTGCTTCTACTGAGCCCGCCGACCGATGCGTGGTTCGTCCAGACAGCCGCCGTCCGGCCTCATCTACACTCCAAGATTTCGTTGTCGCTCGACATGCTGGCTTGGAGGCCGGGTAGGGCAGCTGCTCGCACGCTCCGGTCGCGCCGGGAAGATGCGGACCGCACCGAAACCTCGGGTGTCACCGATGCGTTACGAAATATCGGTGACAGCTCGTTCGAACCGTCGCCAACGATCTCTGCGAAGGAGAAGCCATCATGCGCATCAAGAACGACGGGGCAGTCCGTCAACGCCCGGAACCCGACAGCCCGCGTGGACCGAGGGGCGAAGGCCATCAAGACGGCGGGGAAGGTCGGCACCACCACGGTAGGTTCGCCGACAACACCTAGGCACGGGCTCCGGGCATCCAAGTGTTCCAGGCACTTGTCCGACGCGCACCCGGCAAAGGTTGCTGAGGGCCCGGGCGCACCCCGGTTCCCTGTCAGCTGGTTCCGACCCGGACTAGCTAGCGTCGGGCAGTGAACAGTTGAGAAACGCCCAGCCGTCCGTCGCCCCAGGTGAAATACGTGGACACTCCGTCTGTTGCATTGTCGGTGTAATCACCGAAGTTCGGGTTGATCAGTGATGACGTTCCGGCCCAGTCGGTAGAACTTGTGGTGATACGGGTGTCTGTCGCGTTGGTGGTGGCCGCCGCGCGGCAGTCCGCGAAGTAGTCGGTACGGGTCGAGTCGGCGCCTGCGATCCGGCGGTCGTACCAGGAGGTGCAGATGGTGCCGTTGCTGCGAACGCTGACTGCGGGCAGGAAGTGCAGGGCGTAGCTGATGTCGTCGTTGACCCGGGCGGGCCTGCCCAGAGCGGTCAGGCCGTAGGGCGCTGACCGTAGCCAGATGTCACCA
>CAXSEW010000421.1:0-4380 GCA_964236185.1 uncultured Nakamurella sp.
GGGTGTCCAAGAAGACCAAGATGCGCGCCGTGACGGCGCCGGCCGCCGACCAGCTGTCCACCGAGAACCCGCGTCGACCCTGCCCGTGCGGTTCCGGCCGCCGGTACAAGGCGTGTCACGGTGCGGAGGACGCGGCCGAGATGATCGTCGCCCGACCGTTCGAGGGCCTCGCGGCGGAGACCGAGCTGATCGCGCTCCGCGAGTTCGTCCCGTCCGCGACCGTCCCGCTCACGTTGCTGGAACCTGTCGAGGGCATTCCGTCGATCACCCTGGCGACCGTGCTGCCTGCCGCGGCAGCCGCTCTGACCAGGGCCGACCGGTCGATCCTGCTGGGCATGCAGGTGCAGACCCACTCCGGCGACCTGGCCCGGGATCTGGGCGCGGCGCTGCAGTGGGCGTTGCAGGTGGAACCCGCCAGCGTGCTGTCGGTGGTCGGCCGGGCGGTGTCCGGTCCGCGGTTCGGCGACCTGGTGGTCAACGAGCCGTTCGACGTAACCGTCCACGAGACCTTCGCCTGGTGGCTGGAGGAGGAGCCGGAGCCGGGCAGCGAGGTGGCGTCGTCGTTGGAGCAGGCGAACACCGCGATCATGCCGACCGCCCGGGTGGCCGGGCTGCCGGGCGCCTACTGGGTGGATGCCGGGGAGAAGGCACATCTGCGCTGGGTGCGGCCGGAGGACGAGCAGCCGCTGATGGCGGCGTTGTCGCGGTTGGCCGTCGACGACCAGCTCGACCTCGGCGACGGATCCCGGTACGTCGGGTCGTTCCGTGCCCACGGCCGGCTGGTGCCGGTGTGGGACCTCGATCGCGATGCGCACGCCAGCGAATGGGACGAGCCGGTGCGAGCGTTCGGTACCCGCCTGGACCAGGCCCTGCTGGTCGAAGAACCGTTGACCTCCGCCCAGCGTCGGGCCCGCGACGGCATCCTGGGTCGGCAGTTCACCCTGCGCTGAGCCGGCCGTTCCGGCGGTCACGGCAGCCAGCTGACGTGGCCCTTGAGCAGCGGATACGCCACGAATACGACCGTGTCGATCAGCGTGTGGGCGATGACCAGCGGCCAGATGCGGCGGAACTTGAGGAAGAACCAACCGAAGACCAGCCCCATCACCGCGTTGCCGACGAACCCGCCGAAGCCCTGGTAGAGGTGGTAGGAGCCGCGCAGTACGGCGCTGGCCGCCAGGATGCCCCAGGTGGGCCAGCGCAGCTGCTGCAGCCGGGTGATCAGGTAGCCGACCACCAGCACTTCTTCGAGGAAACCGTTCTGCAGCGCGAGCAGGACGGTGACCGGCAGCCGCCACCAGGCGTCGGTCAGCGAGCTGGCCTGCACGGTGAGGTTGACGCCGAGGTGGTACGCGACCAGGTACAGACCCAGGCCCGGGATGCCGATGACGGCGGCCAGCAGCAAGCCGGTGCCGACGTCCCAGCCCGGGCGGCGCAGGTTCAGCCCGAGTCGCTGCTTCACATCGATGCCGGCCCGCCACAGCAGGTACAGCCCGATCGCGCCCCAGGCCAACCCCTGGGTGACCGACAGCAGCTGTTTGACCAGGTCGATCAGGCCGACGGTGGACTTGGGTGCCGTCACCGACACCGCATAGGAACTGATGGCGACCTTGGCCTGATGGGCCTTGATCGAGGTCTCGATCAGACTGACCAGCGACGTCAGCCCGCTCATACCCAGGGTGATCAGGAAGACGACGGTCAACTCGACACCCACCGACCGCGGTGATTCGGTGCGGGCGGTCAGCCGGAAATCGTCGTCGCGGCCGATGGTCAGCATCGAGCGAAGTCGCGCGGGGGCAGCAGGCCCGGTGCTGATGTTCATGGCGACCGCCAGTTTATGCAGCGAACTGTGCGGGGTGGATGTGCGAGCGACCTTCTGGAGGTGGGAAGCGCCGGGCGAATCATGGGCGGCGTGCGTGACGGTGCAGCGCCGCGCCGTCGGTCACCGGCGTCCCCGACGGTGCGGCGCCGGGCCGTCGGTCACAGGGAACCGACAGCCTGTTCACACGTCTGTTCGAGGTCGCCATTTTCGGGAGGCAGGCAGGACGCGGACGCTGGTCGTTCGCCAGTCGATGACGCGGGAGGTTCACTGTGCGCTGGCGCACGAGAAGACAGGTGCAGGCCTTCATCGGTGTCCTGCTCGCCGGGTCACTGGCGCTGAGCGCGTGCACCAGTAGTAGTTCCGCAGTGGTCACGGTGACGAGCAACGTCACCAGATCCGCGGACGGCTCGACCACCGCACGCCCGGGCTCGACCGGCGGCTCGACCGCCACCGCCACGTCGAGGGCCTCCGGCTCGAGCCGTTCGTCGACGTCGTCCTCGTCCACCGGCGCCGCGCCCGTCTCGACCACCGTCCCGGCGAACGTCAACGGCGGGGTCCGGGCCGGCGGCATCGAACCGGACGGTTTCAAGATCACCAAGCTGAAGCCGGGGGAGAAGGCGCCGCAATTCGTGGTGGACAGCTTCGACGGCGTCGGCTGGGACGAGAAATGGCAGTACTGGTTCCGCATCGCGCAGCAGGTGCCGCTACATTTCACCGGATTTCTGTCCGGCACGTATCTGCTGAGTACCGCGACCAAGGGCAAATACCATGGGCCGGGGCATGACCCCGGGGACTCCTCCATCCCGTTCGCCGCGCCGTCGGACATCCCGGTGGAGATCGGCAACCTCAACAAGGCGCTCTCGGACGGACACGAAATCGGTACCCACTTCAACGGGCACTTCTGCGACGACAATCCACCCGGCGGCAACTCCTGGGCGGACTACGACTGGAACAACGAGCTCGACCAGTTCTTCTCCTTCGTCAAGAACGTCGACGCGAACAACGGCATCACCACCAGGCTGAATCTGACCGGCGCCGAGATCAAGGGCGAGCGCACGCCCTGCCTGACGGGAAAGAAGGAAGCGCTGTATCCGGCCCTGGAGGCGCACGGCATGACCTACGACAGTTCGATCACCCGCACCGGGCTGTCGTGGCCCGTCAAGAGCACCGACGGAAAGATCTGGGAGATGGGGATGTCGGAATTCCCGCTGCACGGCACCGGACATCCGATGATCACCATGGATTACAACTTCTACGCCCAGCAGGAGCCCGCCACCGTGGACGGCGGCGCAGTGCCGTCGGCGGCGAAGAGCAAAGCCGACTCGGCGCAGGTACTGGCCACCTACCAGGACATGCTCGAGGCCGCGATGACGGACGGCGTCAACGAACCCATCATCATCGGCAACCACTTCAACGACTGGAACAACAACGCGTACTCCGACGCTGTGGCGAATTTCGCACTGTCCGCGTGCGCGAATCCCGCTGTGCACTGCGTGCCGTTCCGCGACCTGGTGGACTGGATGAACGCGCAGGACCCGGCGGTGCTCGCGGCGTTGCAGAACCACAAGTCGAACCTCGGTGGCTGCCCGTACGACAAGTGGCCCAAGTGCGACGGGTTGATCCAGTACTGAGGCCGGTTTGCTCCGCGCCGAGCCTGCCTAATTGCGAGTGCGGCTTGGCCGCGTTGGCCGAGGAAGTCAGTTTGATACGCGATACTTCGGGGCATTCGCGCCGCTGTGTCGGCGCAGGACGCATCGTTCGATCGACAACGGAGGACTAGTGAGACGACGGTTCACCCGGACCCGCCTGGCTACGGCGGCCATCACGATCTCGGCGTGTCTGCTGTCCGCGTGCAGCGGTTCGCTCCGGGACATGGCGCCGGTGACGGTCACCAACAACGTGACCGTCGGGTCGCCGACGGCCGGCGGTTCCAGGCCGGCGACGTCCGCGGCCGGCACCTCGTCAGCCGGTGGGTCCTCGGCGTCGTCGTCCTCCGCTGGCAGCACGGCCAAGGCAACCAAGCCTGGGTCCACCTCCTCGGCGCCGACGTCGAGCTCCGGCGGGCAGGCAGACGGATTCGTGCCCAAGAAGCTCAAGCCGGGCGAGAAGCCGCCGCAATTCATCGTTGTCAGCTTCGACGGCGTCGGCTGGCACGAGAAGTGGCAGTACTGGTTCGACATCATGCAGAAGGTGCCGTTCCATTTCACCGGATTCCTGTCCGGTACCTACATGCTCAGCACCGCGACCAAGGACAAGTACCACGGGCCCGGTCATGCCGTCGGCAAGGCGTCCATCGGGTGGAACGAGCCGTCGGACCTGCCGGTGGAAATCGCCGACCTCAACCAGTCGCTCGCTGCCGGCAACGAGATCGGCACCCACTTCAACGGTCATTTCTGCAGCGACAACGTCCCCGGTGGCAACGACTGGAATACCGACGACTGGAACAACGAGCTCGACCAGTTTTTTGCACTGATCAAGAACGTCGACGTGAACAACAACCTGCCGGCGTCGACCAAGCTGAATCTGACCGCCGCCGACATCAAGGGCGAGCGCACCCCCTG
>CAXSEW010000422.1:0-4378 GCA_964236185.1 uncultured Nakamurella sp.
TCGAACGCGCCGCCGCCGAGGTGCGCGCCGACATCCTGGATCACTACGTCTTTCCCGAGGCCGCTCGCCGCCGGTACGGGTTCACCGAGTAGCCGATCGAGCCTTCACGTGGAGGATCGGCGTCATGTAGAACATGTACTACACCGGCGTGAGGTGGAAATTGTGAAGACCGTCGGTGTCCGTGAACTCAAGCAGAACGCCAGCCAGGTGCTGGCCCGGGTCGAGCAGGGTGAATCCTTCGTCGTCACAGTGCAGGGCCGTCCGGTTGGTGCGCTGACACCCGCACCGGCCAGCACGTGGATCTCGGCGGAGCGAATGATGGCCGTCTACGACGTTCCCACGGATCGGACCTTCTGGGATGACGTCGATGCTGCGCGCGGTGAAAGCATTCAGGATGACCCCTGGGAGAGGGGTCATGACGAATGAGGGCAATCCTGGACACCTCGGTCCTGATCGCATCCGATGCTGCCGACCCACCGCGACTGAGCGGGCTCGAGGGGAGGGTCAGTTCCGTGTCCTACGGGAGCTGAACTTCGGTGTGGCGGTTGCCCGGACTGCCCAGGCTGGAGCTCTGCGGTTGTCCAGGATGCAGCGGATCATCGCCGTCTTCGGATCCGGCGTGCCGTTCGACGATCTCGTCGCCGCGAGCTTCGGCTTGCTCTACGGCGTGGCACACGCGGCCGGGCAGCGTTCTCGCACCAGGGTGGCCGACCTCATGATCGCCGCCACAGCACACCATCTCGGCGCCGCGCTGGTGACGCGCAACCCAGCCGACTTTGACGCCATCAGTGCCGATGTGGAAATACTGGCGCGCTGAAGACGGGTGAACCGGTTCGGGCGGGTCAACGGCGGCGCCGAGCAGTTTCGTCCAGCGGCGGGGGAGCCGGCTACCGCGATCGGGATCAATGGGCGAGCGGAAACCGGCTCCCGCAACGATGCGATTGCGTAGCAGAGCGCATGCAGCGCATGGCGTTGACTCGGATCGTCGAAACCAGGCCCAGCAGAGCGACCGGCGTGGAGCCGAGCTCGGTGTCGAGCGCCCTGAGCACGCCGCGGATGCTGGTCTGCTCGGTCAACCGTTCCGCGCACAGCGCCTGCCGCAGCGCCCTTGCCGCGGCCGGTGCGCTGACCTGGCCGGCCAGCTCCAGTGCGACGTCCAATGGATCGCTGTTCACCGGTGAATGCAGACCTGTTGCGCCGCAGAGATCTCGGGCGGGTACAGGAAGGATGCGTGGCCGATCTGCTGGTCGTCGACCGCACTGTGGCCCACCCGCCTGCCGTGCTCTGGGCGGCGCCCGAGCACCGCACCATCATCCAGGGCGGCGTGGTCCTGACCCGCTGATCGGGACCAGCCCGTGGGCGGACAGCGCCGAGGCCAGCCGGTCGGCCGGGACGCCGAGCCCGTCCGGTCGTGGCCAGTGGATGCTGACCTCGTCGAACCCCAAGTCTGCCAACCGGTCCAGCGTCTGCGCGTAGACGGCCGGCGTGCGGAATGGCCAGTGGTCCTCCAGCCGGAATTGCACGATGCGTCGAACGGCGCTATCGGCGCGCCCGGCCCGTTCCAGGGAAGCCGCCAACGCTGCCGTCTGCGTTTCGAGGGAGGCGAACCAGTCGTCCGCCTCGACGGCCGGGCCGTAGGGTCCATAGGTGACCCAAGCGTCGCCATGCCGGCCGACCAGGTCGAACGCCCTGGGTCCGGCGGCAGCGACGGTGAACGGCACCCGCGGCTGCTGTACGCAACCCGGTAGCTGGTGTGCATCGATCGCGGTGAATCGTTGCCCGCGCACGCTGGTGACCGGTGCGGTCAGCAGTTGATCGAGCAGACCGATCCATTCGACGAAGCGGTCGGTGCGTTCCCGGCGGGTGCGCGGCGCGTCACCGAGCACGGCCGCATCGGGACCTTCGGTACCGGCCCCGAGGCCGACCTCCAGCCGGCCACCGCTGAGCTGGTCGAGCGTCATCAACTCCTTGGCAAAGGGGACCGGATGCCGGAAGTTCGGCGTCGCCACCTGCAGCCCGAGCCGGACCGTCGTGGTGGTCACCGCGGCTGCGGCCAGCAACGGCACGCTGCCGTACCAGGGCCCGTCGGCCAGCAGCGGCCAGGTGAGATGGTCGTAGGTCCAGACGGTGCGCACCCCGGCCCGCTCCGCGTCGCGCACGTCGGCGAGAAAGGCCGCCGGGGGATGACGGTCCGGCAGGACCAGGGCCGACAGCTCGGGCGTGCGTGCACGCTGTGCAGGGGTGGCGGTGTCGGGCACCCGGTTACGTTAGCCCGGCGCGGAGGGGCAATTGTCGGGCGAGGCGGGCGATTCGAGGGCGCCGAACACGGAAACAGCCGGTCCGGTGATCGGACCGGCTGCAAAAGTGCGCCATCAGGGACTCGAACCCCGAACCCGCTGATTAAGAGTCAGCTGCTCTGCCAATTGAGCTAATGGCGCGTGCTCACCGCTTCCGGCGTGCGAGATAGAACTCTACAGGCTCGCCCTGGTGATGCTAAATCGCCAGGTCAGCCGTCAGGTCCGGAGTGAGGGGTGCTGAGCCTCCGAGCAACAGATGGGACGTCCGAGCAACGCGGGTGGGCGCTGTGGGTGTTGCCCGGACGACTGGGCTGTTGCTCGGACGACTGGGCGTTGCGCTGACGAGGGCGCCTCGTCGCAGCCGCCAGATCCCGCGCACCCGCCGGTGGTAGTTTCTCCTCATGACCGCCCGCCGCCCGCTCACCAGCTGGTGGCCGACTGCCTGACGGCGGCCGCGTCTGTCACTTTTACCCACTCTGGCCGCCTTCGGGCGGCCAATGGTCGTGCGTCACCGCCCGGCCGCGTCGTCGTCGTCGGCTCCTTCTCCAAGGAGCAACTGATGAACACTCTGAAATCCTCTGACGAAACCGACAGCATCACAGGCATCGAGTCGGCAGCCGACGACGCGTCCTTCGCCCGGGCGCTGGATCGGTCGGCGGCTTTGGAGCACGAGCTCGAGACCACCCCGCAGCACCACGTCGTGCTCAGCGGCGACCGACCGACCGGCGACCTGCATCTGGGACACCTGCTGGGCACGCTGGCCAATCGCATTCGACTACAGCGCCTGGGAGTGCCGCTGATCCTGGTCATCGCGGACTACCAGGTGATCACCGACCGGAACGAGATCGGACCGCTCCGGCAGCGGGTCCGGACGTTGGTCGCCGACTACCTGGCCGCCGGTGTGGATCCCGAACGCACCGCCATCTTTCCGCACTCTGCGGTGCCGGCGCTCAATCAACTGCTGCTGCCGTTCCTGTCGCTGGTGACCGACGCCGAACTCCGCCGCAACCCCACCGTCAAGACGGAGTCGGCGGCGGGACAGCGCCCGATGAGCGGCCTGCTGCTGACCTACCCCGTCCACCAGGCGGCCGACATCCTCTGCTGCGGCGGCTCTGTCGTCCCGGTCGGGCGTGATCAGCTGCCGCATCTGGAACTGGCCCGCACCATCGCCCGCCGGTTCAACGCCCGGTACGGCGATACCTTCCGGATACCGGACGCGCTGCTGTCCAGCGTGCCGCTGCTGCTGGGCAGCGATGGGCAGAAGATGGCGAAATCGCGCGGCAATGCCATCGCGTTGGGTGCCAGCGAGGATGACACCGCCCTGGTGATCGCACGGACGAAAACAGATGCACACCGGCACCTCTCGTTCGATCCGTCGACCCGGCCCGAGGTCTCGTCGCTGCTTTCGATGGTCGGGGCGCTGGCCGGCCGGGACCCAGTCGACGTCGCGGCCGAGATCGGCAGCGGTGGCTCCGGCGCCCTCAAGGCATTGGCGGTGACGGTCGTCAACGAATCTCTGCGACCACTGCGGCTGCGCCGCCGGGAGTTGTTGGCCGACCCGGACTACCTCGACGGTGTGGTGATCGACGGCATCGCCGCCGCCGGCGAACTGGCCGCGCACACTCTGGCTCGGGTCCGGTCGGCGATGGGCATGGACTATCTGCGCCGGTGAACGAGCCGGTGACAGAACCGATGAAACCGGTGAACAGCAGGGGCCCCGGCGCATGCGCCGGGGCCTCTGCTACTTCATGGGGTGAGCGACGGGACTCGAACCCGCGACCACCGGCACCACAAGCCAGTGCTCTACCAGCTGAGCTACGCCCACCATGTCGCCCGCAGCGCTGGACTACGGGCAGGAAGGAGTCTAACCGACGACCACCTGTCGACCGAACCGGTTTGCCCGTAACTACTGCGCCAGCAGCCGCGCGGCCACCGCCTGCGCTTCCTCGCTGCTCGGGCCTGGCGGCGGCACGAACACCGTCCCGCGGTAGTAGGCGAGTTCCCGAACGGACTCCAGGATGTCGGCCAGCGCCCGGTGCGCCATACCTTTGGCCGGCTGCGCGTAGTAGACCTTCGGATAC
>CAXSEW010000423.1:0-4373 GCA_964236185.1 uncultured Nakamurella sp.
GGTTGCAGCACAACTCGCCACCAAAGCTTGCAGGATCCGCTGTTGCGGACAGTGACGAGCTGCGGTGGGCCAACGGCCCGGGCGGCGGCCGCATGCGTCCGCGACCGGCATTCAGGCGATGACGCCGGCCGGTCGGTGATCACTGTTCGGAGGGGCCGGCCGCCGCCCTCAGCCGTCGCACAGAGCAATCGTCGGCACCTGCTGAGCTCATCGGGCAAAATGTGGACATGCGCTCGGTCGAAGAACACGCGAAGGTCGTCTCCGGTCTGCTCTCCCCCACCTCGGTGGTCGACCTGCCGCTGTCCGATGCGTCCGGCCTGGTGCTGGCCCGCGACCTGACGGCGCCGATCGACCTGCCGCCGTTCGCCAATTCCGCCATGGACGGATATGCGGTGCGCGCCGCCGACCTGACCGAATTCCCGGTGGTGCTGCCGGTATCCCAGGACATTCCGGCGGGGCGCCCGGACACCGCGCCGCTGGCCGCCGGCACGGCAGCCCGGATCATGACCGGCGCACCGCTTCCCATCGGCGCCGACACCATCGTCCAGGTGGAGCGCACCGACGCCGGCACGCGCTCGGTGCGCATCGACAGTGCGCCGCCACCCGGAGTGCACGTGCGGACGGTGGGCGAGGACGTCGCGGCCGGTGCGTTGGTGCTCAAGGCCGGAACCGTGATCGGCAGCCCGCAGATCGGCGTGGCCGCGGCCCTGGGCTGTGCCACCCTGTCGGTCCGGCGGCCGCTGCAGGTGCTGGTGCTCTCCACCGGGACGGAGCTCGTCGCGCCGGGCGAACCGCTCGGTCCGGGGCAGATCTACGAATCGAACTCGGCCATGCTGGCGGCCGCGGTCGACGCCGCCGGTGCCCGCGCGACGGTACTGCGCTTCGTGGCCGACGACGTGGCCGCCTTCCGGGCGTCGCTCGGCGCTGCCACCGCCGGTGTCGACCTGATCATCACCTCCGGGGGGGTCTCTGCCGGTGCCTACGAGGTAGTCAAGGATGCGCTGACCGGGCAGGGCGTCGACTTCGTCAAGGTGGCCATGCAACCCGGCATGCCCCAGGGCGCAGGTCATTTCGGTGCCGTTCCGATCGTCACGCTGCCCGGCAACCCGGTCAGCTCCTACGTGTCGTTCGAGGTGTTCCTGCGGCCGGCGATCCGTGCTGCCATGGGCTACCGACAGCTGACCAGGCCGGCGCTCCGGCTGCCGCTGTCCGCGCCGTTGGACTCACCGGCCGGTAAACGGCAGTTCCGGCGCGGCGTGGTGGATCCCGACAGCGGCACCGTGGCGCCGTGGGGCGGCCCGGGTTCGCACCTGCTGTCCTGGCTGGCCGGAGCCGACGCCATGATCGTCGTCGACGCCGACGCGACCACGGTCGCCGCCGGCGAGCTCGTCGAGGTGTGGCTGCTCGGCTGAGCGCGTCCACCTGCGGCCGCGCTGATCAACTCGCCCCGCGCTGATCAACTCGGCCGAAATGTGGCTGGTGTTGCAGGAGTCGCCGACTTGATGAGCGCGCGCGGGATGGGCGGCGCCGCCCTCCCGGCTGGTCGCTGGTTCGGCTAGCGTCGCAGAGCATGAGCACCCTCGAGGACTGGATCGCCGACGCCGCCGACGCGCTGAACCTGCCGGCGGCACCCATCCCGATCGATCTGCGCGACGCCCTGCTCGAGCTGACCAGGGACGTGGCGCACGGCGTTGCGCGGATCGCCGGGCCGCTGACCTGCTACCTGGTGGGCTTGGCGGTGGCGAACGGGGCGGCACCGTCGGTGGCCGTCGACACGCTCAAAGAACTGGCGGCCGCCCGGCAGCCGGACCCCACCGACGGCTGAGCCGGAGGGGCTACTCGTCCTCCGCGCCGGCCTGGGCGACGTTGCCGATGACCTGCAGCTGGTCCCACACCGCGCGGGCCCGGTCGACGCACAGCACCACCAGATCGCCGGCGTTCGCCCGGGCGACACCGACGGTGGTGGCTTCGATCTCGTCGAGCACCACCTCGATCTCCTTGACCCTGGCGCCTTCGGCCTGCGCCTTGCGGACACCCTGCACGATCAGCTCGGCGGTCTCGCCGGGCTTCCGGCCGCGCAGCCGTTCGTCCTCCCGGACGACGATGCGGTCGAAGTGCAGACCCGACTGGTAGCCCAGGTCGACCATGTCCTGGTCCCGGCGGTCGCCGGCGGTCGCCACCACGCCGATGCGCTGCGGGCGTTCGATACCGGTGGTGTCCTCGAAGAAGCGGTCGACGAAGTCGCCGAGCGCAATCATCGCCGGCGCGTTGTGGCAGTAGTCGACGATGACCTTGACCCCGCGCACCTCGGTCAGGTTCATCCGGCCCGGCGCCTGGTAGAACGACGAAGTGAAAGACCGGAGTCCGGCTCGGATGTCGTGCAGGTGGGCACCGGCGCAGTAGGCGGCGCCGGCGGCGGCCATCGCGTTCTGCACGTTGAAGACCGCCTTGCCTCCGAACGTCACCGGCAACAGGTGGGTATAGGCCAGCGGCATCCGCCGGCGGCCGTGCACCAGCACGATCTGGTCGCCCAGCTCGCCCTTCTCCAGGATCACCGCTTTACCGCCCCGGCGGCAGTGGTCGGCGATCATCCGGTTGTTCGGCTTGATCGAGAACCAGACGATCTCGCCGGAACAGGCGCGCCGCATGTTGGCCACCAGTTCGTCGTCGGCGTTGAGCACGGCAGCGCCGTTCTTCGGCACCGCTTCCACGATCACCTGCTTGACCCGGGCCAACTGTTCGACCGAGTTGATACCGCGCAGCCCCAGGTGATCCGGCGCGACGTTGAGTACGACTGCGACGTCGTTCCTGCTGTAGCCCAGCCCTTCCCGCAGGATCCCGCCCCGCGCCACCTCGAAGACGGCGAAGTCGACGCGCGGATTCTGCAGCACCATCCGAGCGGAGCGCGGACCGGAGGCGTCCGACCGGATCACCAGGCGATCGTCGATCACCACGCCGTCGGTCGAGGTCATGCCGACCTTGCGTCCGATGCTCTTGAAGATGTGGCCGATCATCCGGCTGGTGGTGGTCTTGCCGTTCGTACCGGTCACCGCCACGATCGGGATGCGGGACGCTGCCCCGGGCGGAAACAGCAGGTCCACCACCGGCTTTGCCACGTACTGCGGTTCGCCGATGGTCGGATGGGTATGCATGCGGAAGCCAGGTGCGGCGTTGACCTCGCAGATCGCGCCACCGGTCTCGCGCACCGGCTGGGTGATGTCCGGGCAGAGGAAATCGATACCGGCGATGTCCAGGCCGACGACGCGGGCCGCCTCCTCGGCGATGTCGACGTTGTCCGGATGCGCCTCGAAGGTGCGGTCGATGGAGATACCGCCGGTCGACATGTTCCCGGTGAGCGCGAGTTTCACCATTTCACCCCGCGCCGGCACGTCTGCCATCTCGAAGCCCTGCGCCCGAACGAGTTCGACGGCTCCATCGGTGACTTCGATCCGGGTGAGCACCTTTTCGTGCCCGATCCCGCGCCGGGGGTCGGAGTTGGTCAACTCGACCAGCTCGGCGACGCTCCGGGTGCCGTCACCGACGACGTGGGCGGGCACCCGCTCGGCGATCGCCACCATGTTGCCGCCGACCACCAGCACCCGGTAGTCCTTGCCGGTGATGAACGACTCGACCAGTACGTACCCCCGTCGCGACTGGTCGTAGGCCTCGCCGAAGGCGCCGCGGACATCGTCCTCGGAGTTCAGGTTGATGGCGACGCCGCGGCCGTGGTTGCCGTCCAGCGGTTTGAGCACGACCGGGTACCCGATGCGCCTGGCCTGCCGCACTGCGTCGTCGGCGGTCCGGACCACCTCTGAAGTGGGAACGGGGAGGCCCGCTGCGGCCAGCAGCCGGTTGGTCAGCTCCTTGTCGGAGGCGATGTCGACCGCGAGCGAGCTGGTCATCGAGGTCATGGTGGCCCGGATCCGCCGTTGCAGCACGCCGTGCCCGAGCTGGACCAGCGAACCGGAATTCAGGCGCTGCCAAGGGATGTCGCGGGCGATCGCCTCCTCCAGGATCGCCTGTGTGGACGGACCGAAGGCGACGCGCTGGCTGGTCCGCAGGAAGGCGTCGTGCTCGGCAGAAAAATTGAAGTCGGAGTCGATATCCGCTCGCCCGGGCGTCTGCTCCCGCTCGTCACTCATGCTCACCAGGTGGTTGACCAGCTTCACGGCCAGCCGGCCGGCGAGGGTGGCGACTGTTTCGTCGAGGTAGCCGTAGATGACGTTGTAGACACCACGTTCACCCGTGGAACGTGTTTTGCCCCTTGTCATCTCGTGCCCGGCAGTGCGCTGCAACTCGAGCGCCACGTGCTCGCTGACATGGCCCGTCCAGGTGCCCTCGACCAGCCGCTCGATGAAGCCGCCGTCGTGGCC
>CAXSEW010000424.1:0-4363 GCA_964236185.1 uncultured Nakamurella sp.
GCCGGTCGTCGCCGAGCACCGGTGCCATCACGTGGAAGCCGACCGGGAGCCCGTCCTCCGGCGCCAGGCCCGCGGGGAACGACGCGGCCGGGATCCCGGCCAGGTTGGCCGGGATCGTGCAGATGTCGTTGAGGTACATGGCGAGGGGGTCGTCCACCTTCTCGCCGAGCCGGAACGCGGTCACCGGGGAAGCCGGGGAGATCAGTACATCCGCTGCGGCATAGGCGCTCTCGAAGTCCTGCCGGATCAGGGTCCGGACCTTCTGCGCCGATCCGTAGTAGGCGTCGTAGTAGCCCGCCGACAGCGCGTAGGTGCCGAGGATGATCCGTCGCTTCACCTCGGCGCCGAAGCCTTCGCCGCGGGTCGCGGCCATCACCGCCTCCGCCGATACCAATTCGCCGCCCGAGGCGATGTCGCCGACCCGCAGGCCGTAGCGCATCGCGTCGAACCGGGCCAGGTTCGACGAGCATTCGCTCGGTAGGATCAGGTAGTAGGCGGCCAGCGCGTACTCGAAATGTGGGCAGGACACCTCGACGATCTCGGCACCGGCCGACTCCAGGGCCTGCACCGCCGATCGGAAGGACTCCAGTACGCCGGGTTGGTAACCGGCGCCACCGAGTTCGGTGACCACGCCGATCCGCATACCCGCGACACCGTCGGACCGGCCGCGGCGCACCGCATCCACCACCCGGGGAACCGGCCGGTCCAGCGAGGTGGAGTCCCGCGGGTCGTGCCCGGCGATGACCTCGTGCAGTAGCGCGGTGTCCAGCACGGTGCGCGCGCACGGGCCGACCTGGTCCAGGGACGAGGCCAACGCGATGACGCCGTAGCGGGAGACTCCACCGTAGGTCGGCTTGGCGCCGACGGTGCCGGTGACCGATGCGGGTTGGCGGATCGAGCCGCCGGTGTCCGTGCCGATCGCCAGCGGCGCTTCGAAGGCGGCCAGCGCGGCCGCGCTGCCGCCGCCGGACCCGCCGGGGATGCGGTCCAGGTCCCAAGGGTTGTGGGTGGGGCCGTAGGCGGAGTTCTCGGTGGACGAGCCCATCGCGAACTCGTCGAGGTTCGTCTTGCCCAGGATCACCACGCCGGCGTCGAGCAGACGCTGGGTGACGGTGGCGTTGTACGGCGGCATCCAGCCCTGCAGGATCTTCGAACCAGCGGTGGCCGGCGAGCCCTGCTGCACCAGGATGTCCTTGAGCGCCAACGGGACGCCGGCCAGTGGCGATGCACTCTCCGCACCACTGGACCGGGCGTCGTCGACCGCCCGGGCCTGGGCCAGCGCCGACTCCGCCGAGACGTGCAGAAAGGCGTGCACGCGCTCGTCGACGGCGGCGATCCGGTCCAGGTGCGCCTGGACGACCTCGACCGCGCTGACCTGCCCGGAGCGGATGTCGTCGGCCAGATCGGCCGCGGTGCGCCTGGTCAGGTCCGTCGCGGTGCTGCCAGCAGCGTCGGTCGTCAGGCTCATTGCTCTTCTCCCAGGATCTGCGGTACGCGGAAGCGTCCGTCCTGTGCTGACGGGGCGCCGGCGAGCGCTTGCGTCTGGGTCAAACCGGGTACCACCACGTCCGGTCGATACACGTTCGTCAGCGGCACGGCGTGCGTGGTCGGCTCGATGTCGCCCGAGGCCACCGCGGTCACGGCTGCCACCGAATCGAGGATGACCGACAGCTGGCCCACATAGGTGTCCAGTTCAGCATCGGTGAGGTCGAGTCGGGCGAGGTGAGCGAGATGGTCGACATCGGCACGAGTGAGTACGGGGCGGGACTCGGAAAAGTCGGACTCGCCGGGATGAGACACGGTAGGGCTGGACACGATCCTCCAAGGCGTGGGAGCCGCACTGCACGCCGGGCCAACTGCCCGCGTCAGAGACGACGGTGGAACCACCCGATCCTAGTTGCTGAGCGAGCGCCGGCCGGTCTCCTGCTCGACCCCTGGCGGCCCGCGGGCGACCGGGGTGGCGCTCGCCAGCGGTCGACCGGGTCGGAACACCGGCCCGGATTCGCTGAACCTGCCCTCGCAATGGCACAGTGTCACCGTTTGGTCACGCCGTGACCAACATGAGACCGAATTGTTGATGTGACCTGCCCGCAATCACCGGGTTCGACAATGAACGAGCCAGAGGAAGACCTGACGTGAAGCGACAGTGGGGGGTTCAGCTATCTGGTGGACAACGGTTGCCCCCGCCCGATGGCGATACACGGAACAGCGGTCGGCCGACGGCTCACCACGAACGTGAAGGCGGTTCGATGTCCTACGTGCTGCGGGTGGTCCTCCCCGACAAGCCGGGCAGCCTGGGCGCCGTCGCCAGCGCGCTCGGCCGAGTCGGGGCCGACATCCTGGCCATGGACATCGTCGAGCGTTCGTACGAGACCGCGGTGGACGACATCGTCGTCGAACTGCCCAGTGGCAAGCAGCCGGACGTGCTGATCACCGCTGCCGAGACGGTCCCCGGCGTGCGGGTGGAGTCCGTGCGACCGGATCCCGGCGTCGCCGACCATCACCGGGAGTGGGAGCTCGTCGAGGCGATCGCGGCGCAGCCGGCGAAGGCGATCGAGACGTTGGCCCGGATGCTGCCGAAGGTGCTGCGGGCCGGCTGGGCGATCGTCGTCCGGGTCGGCGAGGACAAGGAGATCCACCTGCTGGCCGGCGGCGGCGGCGTACCGAATCTCACCGGCGTGACGCCCGGATGGGCGCCCGTGGAGGAAGCCGCGGCGCTCGATCCCGAGGCGTACTGGGTGCCGGAGGACTGGAAGACGATCGGCACCGAGATGGCGGTCGCGCCGATCGGCACCCCGGATCTCGCTGTCATCGTCGGGCGACCGGGCGGTCCCGCGCTGCGGGATTCCGAGATTGCCCGGTTGGGACACCTCGCCGGATTGACGGCCGTGGTGGCCGCCCGTCTCGTTCCGCCGCAGCGGTCCACCGGCTCGCCGGCCTGATCTCACCATCGGGGCGTCGACTCGTCGTCGGCAGGCTCATCACGTTGATGTAGTCGGCTGGCATCAGGTCGACTCACCCACCGGTTTCAGCGGTGCCGGCTCCGCCCTGTCGGGAGCGCAGCTGCGGCCAGCGCGGCGACGACGGTCGCGGCAGCGGACACCACAGCCGAGAGCTGAGCCACCCGGACGATGTCCCGGATCTCGGGTCGCGGCCCGCTGCCGAGCGTGCCGCGATCCTCCGTCACACCGCGGTAGGTGTTGATCCCGCCCAGCGTCCGGCCGAGCGCGCCCGCAAAGGCCGCCTCCACCAGCCCGGCGTTGGGGCTGGGATGTCGGCGACCGTCGCGGATCGCTGCTGCCAGTGCGCCTTTCGGTGAGCCTCCGACCGTCGGCGCCGTGAGCGCGACCAGGGCGACGCAGGCCCGCGCCGGCACGAAATTCGCCACGTCGTCCAGACGTGCTGCGGCCCAACCGAACCGCTCGTACCGCAGACTGCGATGACCGGTCATGGCGTCCAGCGTGTTCACCGCCCGGTACCCCAGCAGCCCCGGAATGCCGGCCACCGCGCCGATCAGCAGCGGCGACACCACCGCATCCGCGGTGTTCTCCGCGATCGACTCCACGGTGGCCCTGGTGATGTCGGCGGCGTTCAGGTCGGCGGTGTCCCGGCCGACCAGGTGGGTGACCTGGTCCCTGGCGGTGACCAGATCGCCGGTGATCAGTTGCCCGGAGACGGCCAGCGCCTCGCGCTCGAGCGAACGACCGCCCAGCACCACCCAGCCGGCCGCCGCGGTCAGGGCCGTCCGCAGCAGGAATTGATTGCGGCTCAACAGCTCTGCCGCAGTACCGGCCGCTACGACGACACCCACCAGACCGGCGGTGTGCGCCGCGCCGACGAGCCGGCTGTTGCGATGGTCGCGCCGTTCCAATGCCGCGGCGACGGACCCGAACCCGGCCACCGGATGGAAGCGCCGGGGATCGCCCAGCAGCCGGTCGGCAACCGCCGCGAGCAACAGGCCGAACGCTCGCGCCAGGTGGTCGCGCGAACTGGATCGCGACCGGTCGGGTCTCGGCCAAGGCGTTCGCACCGGCACACCGTATCGTCGGCCGCGTCCTCCACCTCCCGGCGCCGCCGGACCGACCGAAGGGACGCGGTGAATTTGCCTGCAGGACAACCAGCGCAGCGGACGCTGATCACCGGCGGCGTGCGGTCCGGGAAGTCGCGGCACGCGGAGATGCTGCTGGCGCAGGCCGCCGCGGTCACCTACATCGCGTCCGGTCAGCCGGCCGATCCAGTGGCCGACCCGGAGTGGGCGGACCGGGTCGCGCTGCACCAGGCCCGACGTCCGGCGCACTGGACCACCGTGGAAACCACAGATGTCGCCGCCGCACTGTCGGCGGCGGCGGGGGCGGTACTACTG
>CAXSEW010000425.1:0-4359 GCA_964236185.1 uncultured Nakamurella sp.
GAACCCTTCCCGTCGGTGTGCTGGACACCACGCTCTACCGCGACGACCTGCGCCGGCGTCCGCCGCGGGCACTGGAGGAGACGGTGCTGCCCGAGTCGGGCATCGAAGGCGTCACCGTGGTGCTGGTGGACGACGTCCTGTACTCGGGCCGCACGGTGCGGGCGGCACTGGACGCCCTCCGTGATCACGGGCGCCCAGCGGTCGTGCAACTGGCTGTGCTGGTCGACCGCGGCCACCGGCGACTGCCGATCCGCGCGGACTACGTCGGCAAGAACATCCCCACGGCGCTCACCGACGACGTAGCCGTGCGGCTGGCCGAGATCGACGGGGTCGACGGCGTCGACCTACGAAGAGGGGATTCATGACGACGATCAGCCGACCCGGAGCGGAACTGTTGACCGACCTCGCAGCACCCGGGCACCCCGCGCAGGGCGGGCCGCTCGGCCGGCACCTGCTGTCGGCCGGCGACCTGGACCGGACCGCGGCGCTGCGCATCCTCGACACTGCAACGCGTCTCGACCAGGCGATGGCCGGTCGGGAGGTCCGCAAGCTGCCCACGCTGCGCGGCCGAACGGTGGTCAACCTGTTCTTCGAGGACTCCACCCGGACCCGGATCTCCTTCGAACTCGCAGCCAAACGGCTGTCCGCCGACGTCATCAACTTCTCGGCCAAGGGTTCGTCGGTGTCCAAGGGCGAATCGCTCAAGGACACCGCGCTGACGCTGCAGGCGATGGGCGCCGACGCCGTGGTCTGCCGGCATTCGTCCTCCGGTGCGCCGCAGCAGCTGTCGGCCTGGGTCACCGGTCATGTCATCAATGCCGGCGACGGCACGCACGAGCACCCGACCCAGGCGTTGCTCGACGCCTTCACGCTGCGGCGGCACCTCGCGCCCGGCGGGAGTCTGGAAGGCCGCCGGGTGGTCATCGTCGGCGACGTCCTGCATTCCCGGGTCGCCCGGTCCAACGTGCTGCTGCTGGCCACACTGGGCGTCCAGGTCACCCTGGTGGCGCCGCCGACCCTGCTCCCCGTGGGCGTCCACACCTGGCCCGCGGAGGTGACCTACGACCTCGATTCCGCGCTGCGCGGCGCTGACGCGGTGATGATGCTGCGGGTGCAGCGGGAGCGGATGGGCGGGGCGTTCTTCCCGACCGAGCGGGAGTACTCGCGGTCCTACGGCCTGGACTCAAGGCGCGCCGGCCTGCTCGCCGATCACGGCATCGTGCTGCACCCCGGACCGATGAACCGGGGAATGGAGATCACCCCGCAGGTCGCCGACGGGCTCAACTCGGTGATCGTGGAACAGGTGGCCAACGGCGTCACCGTACGGATGGCCGTGCTCTACCTGCTGCTGACCGGCGGCCTGGACGACGCCCCATGAACGAGAGGCACCCCATCACCACCTCCACCACCGCGCCCAGCGCGCCGGCCGTGCTGATCGTCGGGGCGGCGCCCTACGGCGAGGATCCGGCCGACCTGCTGCTGGCCGACGGCGTGATCGCCGCTGTCGGTCCGGCCGCTGCCGGCCACCCACTGGCGCAGGACGCGGTGCACATCGACGGCGCCGGCCTGGTGGTGCTGCCAGGTCTGGTCGACCTGCACACCCACCTGCGCGAACCCGGCCGGGAGGATGCCGAGACCGTCGAGACCGGATCGCGCGCCGCGGTGGCGGGCGGCTACACCGCCATCTTCGCGATGCCCAACACCGACCCGACGGCCGACACGGCCGGCGTGGTGGAGCAGGTGCACCGGTTGGGCGCGGCCGTCGGCCTGGTCGACGTCCACCCGATCGGCGCTGTGACGGTCGGCCGCCGCGGTGAACGGCTGGCCGAGTTGGGCGCGATGGCCGCCTCCGCGGCCCGCGTCCGGGTGTTCTCCGACGACGGCGACTGCGTCGCGGACCCGCTGCTGATGCGGCGGGCGCTGGAGTACGTCAAGGCTTTCGACGGTGTCATCGCCCAGCACGCGCAAGAACCGCGGTTGACCATTGGCGCCCAGATGCACGAGGGAGTGATGTCCGCCCGCCTCGGCATGGCGGGCTGGCCGGCGGTCGCCGAGGAGGCGATCATCGCCCGGGACTGCCTGCTTGCCGACCACGTCGAGTCGCGACTGCACATCTGTCATCTGTCCACGGCCGGTTCGGTGGAGATCGTGGCGGCCGCCAAGGCGCGCGGAACGCGGGTGACCGCCGAGGTGACCCCTCACCACCTGGTGCTGACCGACGAGCTCGCCGCCGGATACGACCCGGTCTTCAAGGTGAACCCCCCTTTGCGTACCGACGCCGACATCGATGCGCTACGAACGGCATTGGCCGGCGGGGTGATCGACATCGTGGCGACGGATCACGCGCCGCATGCCAGTCAGGACAAGGAAACCGAGTGGGACAGCGCCAAGCCCGGCATGCTCGGGCTGCAGACGGCGCTGTCGGTGGTGATCAAGGCCATGGTGCGCACCGGGCTGCTGGACTGGCGGGGCGTTGCCCGGGTGATGTCCGAAACCCCAGCAACCATCGGCGGTCTGACCGACCAGGGCCGCCCGGTGGCCGCCGGCGAGCCGGCGAACCTGGTGCTGCTGGACCCGGCGGCCGACTGGGTGGTCCGCGGCGCAGAGATGGAAAGCCTGTCGAGCAACACCCCGTTCGAGGGCCGGACGCTGCCGGGTCGGGTGCTGCACACCTTTCTGCGCGGCACGCCGGTTTTCGGCGCGTTCGCAAGTACGTTCGCGGTGCAGCATGGATAGGACGCTCTTGACCGTGCTGCTGGTGCTGGTGATCCTGCTGGCGGCCTACGGGTTGCTGGTGGGCTGGCGGCACCGGGCAGCCCGGCAGTCCGACTTCCCCGAGTTGCCGGTCGCGCCGGAACATTTGGGCGACGAGCTGACGACCCCGATCACCGGTCTGTACGTCTCCACCACCGCAGCCGGGCGATGGCAGGACCGCATCGTCGCCCGCGGCCTGGGGCGCCGGGCGGCAGCGACCGTGCACCTGTACACCGCGGGCATTCTGATCGAGCGGGTCGGTGAGAACGAGCTGTTCCTGCCGGCAGCCGAGGTCCGAGCGGTGGGAACGGCGCCGGGCATCGCCGGCAAGGTGATGGGCATGCCGGACGGAGTCCTGGTGCTGACCTGGGAGCTGGCCGGCACCGGGCTGGACAGTGGGGTCCGGATCGGCGACCTGGAAGCGCAGGCGCAGTGGCTGGCGGCGGCGGAGCAAATGTTTCCCGGCCGGACGGGGAACATCGACAACGACGGAGCAAGGACATGACACCAGCGGTACTCGTCCTCGAGGATGGCCGCGTCTATCGCGGCATCGGTTTCGGCGCAACCGGTTCGGCCTTCGGCGAAGCCGTGTTCAGTACCGGCATGACCGGCTACCAGGAGACGCTGACCGACCCGTCCTACCGCCGCCAGGTGGTAGTCGCCACCGCGCCGCAGATCGGCAACACCGGCTGGGCCGCGGGCGGCGGGCCAGCCGGCGACCAGGACGACAACGAGTCGGGGCAGATCTGGGTGGCCGGGTACGTCGTGCGCGACGTCTCGCCGGTGGCGTCGAACTGGCGGTCCAGTTCCTCGCTGCCGCAGGAGATGGCCCGGCAGCGGGTCGTCGGCATCGCCGGCGTGGACACCCGGGCCCTGACCAGACATCTGCGCACCGCCGGGGCGATGCGCTGCGGCATCTTCGCCGGCGCCGACGACCTCGGTGATGTCCAGGCGCTCGTCGAGCAGGTCCGGGCCCAGCCCGGGATGGCGGGCGCGGACCTGACCGGAGAGGTGTCCACCACGTCCCGCTACACCGTGCCGGCGGTGGGGGAGCAGCGGTTCACCGTGGCCGCCATCGATCTCGGCATCAAGGCGAACACTCCGCGGATGCTCGCCGCCCGCGGCATCACCACCCACGTGGTGCCGGCCGGGATCTCCATCGACGAGCTCGAGGCGCTGGGCGTCGACGGCGTGTTCCTCTCCAACGGCCCTGGCGACCCGGCCACCCAGGACGAGATGATCGCCCTGACGAGAGCGATACTGGCCCGGCGGATCCCACTGTTCGGCATCTGCTTCGGCAACCAGATTCTCGGCCGAGCACTGGGTTTCGGCACCTACAAGCTGAAGTTCGGACACCGCGGCATCAACCAGCCGGTGCTCGAGCGGGCCACCGGGCGGGTGCTGATCTCCGCGCACAACCACGGCTTCGCTGTCGACGCGCCGTTGCACACGGTGTCGCACACCGAGTTCGGCCGCGTGCAGGTCGGCTTCACCTGCCTGAACGACGACGTCGTCGAGGGTTTGGAATGCCTTGACGTGCCGGCGTTCTCGGTGCAGTTCCATCCGGAGGCCGCGGCCGGCCCGCACGATGCCCAGTCGCTGTTC
>CAXSEW010000426.1:0-4326 GCA_964236185.1 uncultured Nakamurella sp.
TCCACCACCCACGATTCGGGGTGGGCCCGGTAGAACCAGGCCGGCGGCGACGCCGTCGGCGTGCCCAGGTCCACGGCGATACCGCCCTTGTGCACCAGCTCGAGCAACCGGTCCATCCAGCCGAATTCGAAGACGCCCGGTTGCGGCTCGAGTCTCGCCCAGGCGAAGATGCCGACGCTGACCAGGTTCACCCCGGCCTGCTGCATCAGCTCCACGTCCTGCGGCCAGACCGACTCGTCCCACTGCTCCGGGTTGTAATCCCCGCCGAACGCCAGCCCGGCAACCTTCGGCCAGTGCGGTGGATCCGACGGCGCGGCCGGAACGGCTGATTCCGGCCGATGATCGACCCGGGAATCCCCCGGTCTCAGGCCGGGCGCAGCGGGCCGCGGCAGGACCGGTCGGCGGTCAGTGGTGTGCATGGACATGGCGCTCCTCGAGCAGGCAGTGGCGGATGATGTCGCGGCGTCGGCCCAGCAACTGGGCGATTCAGCGACTTCTGGTGTGCACGATCCCAGCGAGAGCATCGACGGATTCGTCGTTGTGCGCATCATGAAACACCACCGCGGACTGCTTGACAAGATTCGATTGATGTCGCACAGTGGGACCGGTCACAGGCACATCGAGGTGCGGAGCGTACCTCTGTCTCTGCGCGTCGCCCTACCCGGCGGCGTTCCATCTTCAGGAGGACTTCCATGCGTTTCCGCGTCAGATTGGCGGCGGCTCTGCCGACCGCCGCAGCGCTGCTGCTGTTCACCGCCTGCTCCAGCAGCTCCACCGCGTCCCCCAGCACGTCGCCCTCGGCGTCGGCCTCATCGGCCGCCGGGTCCGGCTCGTCCAGCGCAGCCCCGGCGGCCGCCTCGGGCGCCAAGGTCAACCTGACGTTCTGGACCTGGGCACCGAACGTGGAGAAGGTGGTGGCGATGTGGAACGCCAAGAACCCGGACATCCAGGTCACCGTCAACAAGCAGGACGGCGGCGATCCGGCCGTCACCAAGTTGCTGACCGCCGTCAAGGCCGGCAGCGGCGCGCCGGATCTCATGCAGGCCGAGTACCAGAAGATTCCAACGCTGGTGTCCGCCGACGCCCTCGCCGACATCTCCAAGAACGTCGACCCCGCGCTGAAGAACGACTTCCCGGAATCGGTCTGGAATTCGGTGACGCTGGGCTCCGACGCCGTGTATGCCGTACCCCAGGACTCCGGCCCGATGGAGTTCTACTACCGCGCCGACATCTTCGCGAAGTACAACCTGACCCCGCCCACCACCTGGGACGAGTACGCGGCCGACGCCGCCAAGATCCACACGGCCGACCCGAAGCTGTACCTGGGTACCTTCTCCGCCACCGACGCCGGCTGGTTCACCGGCCTCACCCAGCAGGCCGGCGCGTCCTGGTGGTCGGTGGACGGCGACGCCTGGTCGGTCGACATCAACTCCGCGGCCAGCCAGAAGGTCGCCTCCTACTGGGGCGGTCTGGTCGCCAGGGGCGTCATCGACAACAAGCCGATGTACACCCCGGCGTGGAACGCCGCACTGAACAACGGCACCCAGGTCGGCTGGGTCAGCGCGATCTGGGCGCCGGGTGTGCTGGCCGGCAATGCCCCGACCACCGCCGGCAAGTGGAAGATGGCGCCGCTGCCGCAGTGGGACGCCAGCAAGCCTGCCACCGGTAACTGGGGCGGCTCGGGCCTCTCGGTGACCAGCCAGTCCAAGCACCCGGCCGAGGCGGCCAAGTTCGCGGCCTGGATGAACAGCGACCCGACCGCCACCAAGGCGATGGCCTCCGTGATGGGGATCTACCCGGCATCCATGTCGGCCCAGAAGACCGCGCTGACCGCACCGCCCTCGTTCTTCTCCAACCAAGCGGATTTCTACCAGGTGGCGGCGAAGATCGCCGGCACTTCGGCGCCTTTCACCTACGGCCCGGACGTGAACGTGGCCTACAGCGCCTACAACGACCAGTTCGGCAAGGCCGCTCAGGCCAAGTCGCAGCAGGGTTTCCTGAACGCGCTGACCGCCATGCAGAGCACCACGGTCGCGGATATGAAGAACACCGGCTTCACCGTCAAGTAGTCGCCCCGCCAGTTACCACCCCGAGGTAGTCGACTCCCCAGAGCCAGGAGATTTTCATGGTCGCGCCCGCCCTCCCCATTGTCGCCAACGGCTCTCGCCCGGCAGATCCGGTCCGGGTGAACCAGCAACCCGGCAAATGGCGGGGGACGGGCGCGCCGTACGCGTTCCTGGCACCGGCGATCGTGCTGTTCCTGGCGTTCCTGGCGGCGCCCATCGGTTACACCATCTATCTCAGTTTCCGCGCCACCAAGGTGAGCGGACTCGGTCTCGGGCGCAACGCGCGCCGTGAGGTGTGGACCGGTTTCGCCAACTACAAGTCGGCGCTCGGCGATCCGGAGTTCCTGGCCAGCGTCGGCCGGGTGGCGCTGTACGGGCTGGTGCTGGTGCCGACCATGATGGCGTTGGCGCTGCTGTTCGCCCTGCTGCTGGACTCGGCGCGCAGCCGGGCCAAGGGTTTCTCGCGCATCTCGATCTTCCTGCCCTATGCGGTACCGGCCGTCATCGCCTCGCTGCTGTGGGGATTCCTGTACCTGCCCGACGTCAGCCCGTTCGTCTTCCTGCTGCAGAAGGTTGGCGTCACCGCCCCTGACATCCTTTCCAGCAGCGGCATTCTCTTCGCGGTTGCCAACATCGCCCTGTGGGGTGGAACGGGTTTCAACATGATCGTGCTGTACACCTCGCTGAAGGCGATCCCGGTGGACCTCTCCGAGGCGGCCCAGATCGACGGCGCGTCGGAAGTGCAGATTGCCTGGCGCATCAAGATTCCGATGGTGATGCCGTCGCTGGTGATGACGTTCATCTTCTCGCTGATCGCCACCCTGCAGGTCTTCGCCGAACCGTCGACCCTCAAGCCGCTGACCAACACCATCTCCAGCACCTGGACACCGCTGATGAAGGTCTATCGCGATGCCTTCACCCGTAACGACATCTACTCCGCCGCAGCCACTTCGGTGATCATCGCGATCGCCACCATCGTGCTGTCCTTCGGCTTCCTGAAGCTGGTCGGACGCCGGGCCTTCAACCAGGAAGCGGGACGATGACCGCCACTCTCACGCCCACCACGACCGCGCCGGCAACGGCGGTACGACGGCGGGCCCGCTCGTCGCCGCTGGCCACCGTCGCGCTGCTGGTGGGCGCCGCCTACTGCCTGGTACCCGTGCTCTGGGTGCTGGTCGCGTCCACCAAGAACGCCGCGCAGTTGTTCTCCTCCTTCACCTTTGCGCCATCCACCCATCTGCTGAGCAACATCCGCGATCTCAGCGACTACCGCGGCGGGCTGTACTGGCGGTGGATGCTGAACACCCTGATCTACGCCGGCGGTGGCGCGGCCCTGTCGGTGGTGGTGTCGGCCATGGCTGGGTTCGCCCTCGCCAAGTACACGTTCCCGGGTAAGAACATCGCCTTCGATCTGATGCTCGCCGGGGTACTGGTGCCCGGCGTCATCCTGGCCATCCCGCAGTACTTCCTGCTCGCCAAGCTCGGCATGACGAACACCTACTGGTCGGTGTTGCTGCCCAGCATCATCAGCCCGTACGGCATCTATCTCGCCCGGATCTTCGCCGGCGGGTCGATCTCCGACGAGGTGCTCGAGGCGGCCCGCGCAGAAGGCGCCAGCGAGGGCCGGATCTTCTACAGCATCGCCCTGCCGATGATGAGAACCGGTCTGGTGACGGTGTTCCTGTTCCAGTTCGTCGGCATCTGGAACAACTACATGCTGCCCTACATCATGCTGGGCAACGATCACCTGTTCCCGATCACCGTCGGGCTCTCCGGTCTGCTGAACCAGGGCGCGAGCCAGCCGGCCATGTACACCTCGGTGATCACCGGTGCGCTGCTGTCGATCATCCCGCTGATCGCGCTGTTCCTGGCCCTGCAGCGGTACTGGCAGGTGGACCTGTCCGCCGGCGCGGTGAAGGGCTGAGCTGATCCTGCCGAAGGCACTAGTGTCCGTTGACGTGGAACCTGCCAATCAGCGCAAGCGGCCGACGATCCGCGACATCGCGCGGGAGGCAGGCGTATCCCGGGGCACGGTGTCGCGGGTACTCAACGGTGGCAATCTGGTCAGCCCGTCCGCCATGGCAGCGGTGCAGGACGCCATCAGCCGCAGCGGATACCAGGCCAATCCGCACGCCCGTTCACTCAAATCCGGCCGGGCCAACTCGGTGGCGTTCCTGCTCACCGAACCACAGCACCTACTCTTCGAGGATCCGAATTTCGCCATCCTGCTGCGTTCCGCGGCGACCGCCCTGTCCGACCG
>CAXSEW010000427.1:0-4297 GCA_964236185.1 uncultured Nakamurella sp.
GGTGCTCGGTTCGGTGGTGGCGGTGCTGGCAGAGCACCTGGCGTGGGACGAGGACCGGCAGGAGCGCGAGATCGCCGGCTATCGCACATGGTTGGACCACCTCGCGATACCGGATGCGGCGGGACCCCGCTCGGAGACCTTTGGCGCCGGAGTCGTCGCCGGGAATTCCAGATGACTGGCGGTTACCTCCTTGCTCTGGACGAGGGCTCCACCAGCGCCCGCAGCGTGGTGGTGGACGCTGCCGGAACGATCGTGGGTGAGGCTCGAGCGCCCGTGACCTGGAACCGCCCGAGGCCCGGCTGGGTCGAGCTCGACCCCGTCACGTTGTGGCACACGCAGTTGGACACGGCCACCCGGGTCCTCCGCGACACCGGGCTCACAGCACAAGATCTCGCCGCGGTCGCGGTCACCTCGCACCGGGAGACGGTGATGATCTGGGATCGCCGGACGGGCGAGCCGGTGTACGACGCACTGGTCTGGATCTCGAAGCAGACCGACGCGATCGTCGAGCGGTGGCGCCGGGCAGGACTGGACGATGAGATCCGGCGCCGAACCGGACTGCGCAACGACTCCTTCTTCTCGGCGGCCAAGGTGGCGTGGCTGCTGGAGAATGTGCCGGGAGTACGTCGCCGCGCGGAGGGCGGCGAGCTCGCCTGCGGCACGGTGGACACCTGGCTGGTCTGGAACCTGACCGGTGGCCGGACCCACCAGACCGACCACTCCTGCGCATCGCGGACCGCCCTGTTCGACTTGTCCGAGCGGTCCTGGGATGCCGAACTTTGCAACTGGTTGGACATTCCACTGTCCTTGCTGGCCGATGCATCTGCGACCGACGCCGATTTCGGCCGCACCCACCCGGACGTTCTCGGGTCCGCGGTTCCGATACGCGCCGTATTGGCCGATCAGCAGGCCGGCATGTATGGGCAGGCGTGCTTCGGACCCGGCGCAGTCAAGAACACCTTCGGGACGGCCGGCGTGTTGACGGTGAACTCCGGTGCCACACCACAGCTGGCCGATGGGCTCACCTCGAGCGTGGGGTGGACCGTGCAAGGGCGAACCGCGTACGAGTTGGAGGGGGTCGTCTTCCACAGCGGCCAGACGCTGCAATGGCTGCGGGACAACATGACCCTGTTCGACGATGCGACCGATATCGAATCCCTGGCCGCATCGGTGCCCGATTCCGGTGGCGTGTATCTGGTTCCGGCATTCGGTGGCATGTGCGCCCCGCACTGGGACCGAAATGCACGGGCGGCCATCGTCGGGCTGACCTTGGACAGCAACCACGCCCACGTCGTGCGCGCAGCCGTGGACGCCATGGTCTATCAGACCTGTGATGTGATCACGGCTCTGGAAGATGCGGGCGTGCCCATCGTCGACCTCAAGGTCGACGGCGGCGCCGCCCGGAACGACCTGCTCTGCCAATTACTCGCGGACATGACCGACCGGGTCATCCGTCGTCCGGCCGCCCTCGAACGTACAGCGCTGGGTGTCGCGTTCGTCGCAGGTCTGGCCACCGGGATCTGGGGCGATCAGCAGGACATCGAATCGTTGTGGTCCTGCGAACGGGAATTCGTTCCTACCATCACCGCCGATGAACGGGACTCCCGGCTGGCCGGCTGGCAGGACGCCGTCGACCGCACCCTTCCCAGCCGTTATGCCGGCGAATTCCACCGGACCCATTCCGATACTCCTCGAGAGGTGACCTTCCGATGACCAGTTCCTCCCCGCTGCAGTGGATCGAGAATGCGCGCGCCGGCGGCTATGCCGTCGGAGCGTTCAACATGCACAACGACGAGACCACGCAAGCTCTGCTGGTCGCGGCACAGACCGCCCGGTCCCCGGTGTTCCTGCAAGTGGGGCGGGCCGTCATCCCGCACATGGGCCTGCGCAAGGCCTATGAGATGACTCGCCGCAACGCCGACGAGTCGCCCGCCGAGTACGTCATCCATCTCGACCACGGAACGTGGGACGAGGTGCTGCTGGCCATCCGGCTCGGCTTCGACTCGATCATGTACGACGGGGCTCACCTGCCGCTGAGCGAGAACATCGCCACCACCAAGCGTGTCGTCGAATTGGCCCACGCCTATGGCATTCCGGTGGAGGCGGAGTTGGGCCGCATCCCCGATGCCGAGGAGGCGATCGACTGGTCGTCTTTCTACACCGATGTGGACGAGGCGGAACGCTTCGTCGCCGAGACCGGAGTCGATCTGTTGGCCATCTCCGCCGGAGTCATGCACGGGGTGACATCGGTGGCCCCGCAACCACTGGCCATCGACCTGATCGAGCGGATCCGTCAGGTGGTTCCGGTGCCGCTGGTGCTGCACGGTGCTTCCGGCGTGCCCGACGAGCAGATGCAGGCCGCCATCGGCGCCGGCGTACACAAGCTCAATGCAGACACTGATCTGCGGATGGCCTTCCGGGCCGGCGTCGAGGCAGCGTGGTCCGAGGGCGACCGGCAGCTCGAATACGTGCTGGAGCACGGCAAGGAAAAAATGGTCGAGGCCACAGTAGCCAAGATGCGTGCGTACGGATGCGCCGGAAAGGCCAGTGCGGCCATGGATCGGGCCAACGGCGAAGTCCCGGCGACGGTGTCGGCATGACCACCGATCAGCAGCCCGAAGGCGACACAGACCTGCCGCCCGCACCGGTCAGCACGCCGTTGGCCGGCGCCCGGAAGGTTGCGGCCAGGCGGATGGTCGAGGCGTGGTCGGCGCCGGTGTTCCACCTCAGCGTGGATGTGGACATGACGAGCGTCCTGGCTGCAGACCTGAAGTCGTTGGGGGGCACGGTGACCGCCGCCATTTTGCGGTCCTGCACCCAGGCCCTGACTTCTCACCCGGCGTTGAACGCGCACTTCGCCGACAATGTGGTCACCGTGTTCCCGACGGTGCACGTCGGCCTCGCCGTTGCCACCGCTGCCGGACTCACCGTGCCGGTTCTGCGCGATCTCCAGACTTGCGACCTGGGCGAAATCGCCGCGCGCCGCAAGGCGGCGGTAGCCAAGGCCAGGGCGGGCAAGCTGGTGATGAGCGACATCACCGCGGGTACCTTCACCGTCTCCAACCTGGGCATGATGGGGATCGACCGATTCGACGCGATCCTCAATCCGCCGCAGGTAGCCATTCTTGCAGTCGGCAGTACGAGCATGGTGCCGGTCATCCGGAACGGCGAAGTGACTGCCGCGCCGGTTGCTGCCTTCACGCTGACCTGTGACCATCGCGCCGTCGATGGTGCTACCGGTGCTGCACTGCTCACCGACATCCGGGCCGGTCTGGAATCTGGAAGTGCACTGAGGTGACTCCCGACCGCCCGTCAGCGTCGTCCACCAACGCCGACCGGAGCGATCCGAACGGTGGTTCGTGGGAGGGATGGGGACCATTCGAGCTGGTGCACGGACCGGACGATCTGGATGCCGAAAGCCATGCGGCGCTGGGTCCGGCCATGCTACGAGCGGCCAGCGGGAAGGCGACGAATATGCTGCGCTGCTACCAGCCGCCGCCGACCGCCGCCTTCACCGGGCTCGACCGCCTGGCACCCGGGTACCGCCGAGCCTGCGACATCGCGCTCGATCAAGGTTTCGAACCGGTCCGCCGCGGGGTGGGCGGACGAATGGCCGCGTACCACCAGAAATCCCTGTGTCTGGACGTCGTGGTGGCGGACGCGGCCTCGCCCGCGCCGGCGCTCGATCCGTGGAAGGGGTTGGCCGCTCTTGCCGCAGTCCTGGTTGCACTGCTTCGCCGGGTAGGGGTCGACGCGCGCGTCGGTGAAGTGCCAGGCGAATACTGCCCGGGACGCTTCAGCGTCAACGTCGATGGTCGGTTCAAGGTGGCCGGCACGGCAGCCCGCAGGATATCCGGTGCCACCCTGCTCAGTGCGGTGCTGTTGGTGGACGATGTGGAACCCGTCCGCGCGGTGACCACGGAGGTCTACGCGGCGTTGCCGTTCCCGATGCGCCCGGAAACGGTGGCGGGTGCCGCCGATTACGTCCCCGGCCTGACCGTCCACACCTTGACCCAGGAGTTCCTCACGTTGGCGGCGAGCCGGATCGAGCTCGTCGAGGGTGTTATCGCACCACGCCTTCGGGCTCTCACAGGTTGAACCCCCCGCCGACCGATCCGGCCGGCCCGAACATACGAGGATCCTCATGACCGACATCGACGTCGTCGCCCAGGCGAAGGCCATCCTGCGTGAGCACGACACTGACCTTGCCCTGGTGTCGTGCGATCTGCGCGCGGTGGTGATCGGCTCCGATGTCCTCGGTCGCGTTCCCGATCTGCTGGCCGATCTACTGGGTTCC
>CAXSEW010000428.1:0-4296 GCA_964236185.1 uncultured Nakamurella sp.
GCACGACCATGAAGATGGGGGAGAGCGCCCGCACCGGAACCCCGCGGGCAGCGGTGATCTCGGGATCGATGGTGGCGAACATCAACGGGCGCCACAGGATTGCCAACGCGCCGACCACCACGACGGCGATCACGCCGAGCCACACCAGCTGTGGGCTGTCCACGGCGACGATCTGGCCGACCAGCGCCCCGAACTTGTTCGCCGATCGCCCGCTGTAGAGCGACACGAACAGCACGCCCAGACCCAGCCCGAACGGCATCAGTACGGCGATGACCGACGACCGCTCCCGGGCCCGGACCCCGAGCAGCCCGAACGCGAGCGCTGCGAGCAACGATCCGGCGACCGATCCGGCGACGACGTTGACCCCGAGCAGCAGCGCCAGCGAGGCACCGGCGAACGACAGCTCGCTGATGCCGTGCACGGCGAAGGTCAGGTCCCGCAGCATGACGAAGACGCCGACCAGACCGCCGATCACCCCCAGGAGCGCCCCCGCCAGGATCGAGTTGGAGAACAGCGCGAGCAGTGCGCCGTAGTCGTCGAAGTTGAACACCCGGTCCCAGAGGCTCATCGGGTCCATCCGGTGACGTCCGTCGGCGAGTGGTCACCGTGGTCGTGCGTGCCGTGCAATGTGCCCGGGCCCGGCAACCGGCCCCCACCCAGCCGCCCGACGTCGCGGTGATGCGCGGCGTGGTCGTCCAGTGACTGGTGCAGTCCGGCAGTCATGTCGGTGGCCGCCACGACGACCAGGCGACCGTGGGCGGAGATGACGTCGACGGGGGCGTCGTACAGGTCCGACAGCGACGCGGAGGTCATCACCTCGTCCGGAGGCCCCAACCGGAACCGGCCACCCGCCAGGTAGAGCACCTGGTCGACGTACTGCAGCACCGGATTGATCTCGTGGGTCACGAAGATCACCGCCGTGCCGCTGTCCCGGCGCCGCCGGTCGATCAGGGCAGCGACCTCCTGCTGGTGCCGCAGGTCGAGAGCGGCGAGCGGCTCGTCGCAGATCAGCAGCTCGGGATCGCAGGCCAGCGCCTCGGCGATCCGGATGCGCTGCAGTTCGCCGCCGGACAGCATCGACACCGGCGCGTCGGCGAACTCGGTGGCGCCGACGGCGGCTAGCAGTTCATCGATGGTGGCGCGCAGCTCCCGGCGGCGTTGTCCGAACACGATCGGCAAGCCCCACCGGTGACCGTCGAGCCCCAACCGGACGACATCCCGCGCCTTGACCATGATTCCGGAGTCCATGCCAAGGCGCTGCGGCACGTAGCCGACCAGGTCGGATCCGCGGCGGACGGGCTGGCCGGCGATCCGTACCGATCCGCTGTTCAGCTGCTGCTCACCGAGCAACACCTTGAGCAGGCTGGTCTTCCCGGCGCCATTGGCGCCGAGGACGGCGATGAACTGGCCGGCGGCGATGCGCAGGCTCAGCTGCGACCAGAGCGTGCGGGACCCGAAGCCCAGCGATGCATCGCGCAGTTCGACCACCGGCTCGAGCGTGGTCCCGCCCGGGGTCGTCATCAGCGCACGGCCGCGGCGACGGCATCGACGTTGGCATTCATCCAGGCCAGGTAGTCGACCCCGGCCGGCAGCGTCTCGGTGACCGGAACGACGGCGATGCCGTTGCTCTTCGCTGCGGCGAGAACCTGCTCGGTCTGCGGGCCGGTGGTCTGCTCGTTGTAGACGAGAGCCTTCACCTGGTGCCCGGAGAACAGGGCCAGATTCTTCACGATGACGGACGCGGGCGCATCGTTCTCGCTCTCGATCGCCTCGCTGAACTCCGGCGGCGTCCTGTTGACCAGACCCGCCGCGTCCAGCAGATACAACGGAACCGGCTCGGTGATGGCGATACCGACGCCGGCGCTCGTGACCTTGATCGCGGCCTCCTTGGTCTCGAGCGCCGTCAGCTGCCGGTCGAAGGCAGCGGCGTTCGCCGCGAACAGGGCGGTATCGGCCGGCGACGCCGCTGACAGCGCGTCGCGCACCTGTGCCACCACCTTGGCCACGGTCGGGAAGTCGTACCAGACGTGCTCGTTGAGCTCACCGCCCTTCGCCGCGAACCCGGAGATCTTCACCGCGTCCAGGACGCTTGCCTTTCCGCCCGCGGAGTCGACCATCCTGCTGACGAAGTCGTCGTAACCGCCGCCGTTCTCCACGATCAGCGCTGCTCTGGACACCGCCAGCAGGTTCTGCCCGTTCGCCTCGTAGGAGTGCGGATCGGCGGACGGGTCGGAGATCAACGAGGTGACCTTGACCCGGTTCCCGCCGATGGTGCCGACGATGCTGCCCCACACATCGGTGGAGGCGACCACGGCGACCGGTGCCGGTGGGCTGGTGGCCGTCCCCGCGGCGGGCGTCGATCCCCTGGACCCGCAGGCTGTCAGCACCACACCTACGGCCACGATCGCGGTGCACCGGCAGAATCGACCGCTTCGTCTCACGTCGTCCCCTGTCGTTCCTGATAATGGTTCTCATATCTTATCGCACCGGAGGCTTGCCCGTGACCGGCTCATCGACGGTGGGTGGTACCTGGATGCAGGCGCGACGGCGAGGTCGGGTGTACTGACCGTGCGGGCCCGGAACGGGGCGGCGGCACGGGAACGCGGTCAGATCGGGGAACTTCGATGGCACTGCTCAACTTCCGGGACGTCGCCGACGGGCTCGGCGACAGCCCATTGCCGCGGGGCCGACTGTTCCGGTCCGCGCAGCCCTATCACCTGGACGATGCCGACCTGGCGCTGATCCGGCGGGCGGGCATCCGGACCGCGATCGACCTTCGCTACAACCACGAACAGGTCCCGCCCGACTGGCAGCCGGCGGTCGACCTCGGTCTCTCCGTCGTTCGGCTGCCGGTCGCCGACCAGATCCTGCCGTCCGTGCACGAGCAGGCACCGCCGCGCCGTCACCTGGCGGATCCGGATTCCATCCCGGAAGGACACCGCGTCCTGGCCGCCTTCTACCGCGCGATCGTCGACCAGGCCGGCGGCCGGCTGGCCGAGATGATCACGGCGGTGGCCGACGGTGCACCGGTGCTACTGCACTGTGCGGCCGGCAAGGACCGCACCGGCACCACGGTCGCCCTGCTGCTCGACCTCATCGGCACGAACGAGGAAGCCATCGTGGCGGACTACCTGCGGACCAACGACGCGCTGGATGATGTACTCACCCAGCTCACCGGCGAGTCGCAGGCGGAGCGCGCCGCCCGCGGCGACGTCCCGGCCGGCATCAGCGCCGCGCCCGAGTTCGCCGTTCGCGACCTGATGCAGCACGTCGCCGAGCTGGGCGGCGCGGCGGCGATCTTCCGCCGCGACACCGACCAGGCGACCATCGACCGGGCCGTCGCCGCGTTGACCGGCTAGCGCCGGCCTCGCCGGACCGGACCGATGGGCGCCGGCACCCGTAGCCCGCTAGACCAGCGCGCGCCGGCGCCGGGCCACCTCGGCCAGCACCACGCCGGTGGCGACGGAGGCGTTGAGCGACTCGACCGTCCGGGCCATCGGGATCGACACGGTGATGTCGCAGACGGTGCGGGTGAGCCGGGCCAGGCCGCGACCCTCCGAGCCGATGACCAGCACCAGTGGGCCGGTGGCCAACTCGAAGTCGTCGGTGTCGACGGTGCCGTCGGCATCCAGCCCGGCGATCATCAGCCCGGCGGCGGCGTACTCCTTGAGCGTCCGTACCAGGTTGGTGCAGCGGGCCACCCGGATCCGGGCCGCCGTGCCGGCCGAGGTGCGCCAGGCGGACGCCGTCATGCCGGCCGAGCGTCGCTCGGGCACCAGCACGCCGTGCGCGCCGAACGCAGCGGCCGACCGGACGATGGCGCCGAGGTTGCGTGGATCTGTGACGCCGTCGACCGCCACGATCAGCGGCGGCCGGCCGGAGTCGCGGGCCCGGGTCAGCAGGTCGTCGGGGTGGGCGTAGTCGTACGGCGGCACCTGCAGCGCCAGTCCCTGGTGGATGGCGTTACCGGTCAGCCGGTCCATCTCCTGGCGGGAGATCTCCATCAGCGCGATGCCCTTGTTGCCGACCAGCGCCACCGCCTCCGAGGTCCGCTCGTCGACCGAGATCCCCTGCGCCACATAGAGTGCCATGGCAGGCACACCGGCGCGCAGGGCCTCGACGACGGGGTTGCGGCCGACCACCGTCTCGGGCAGGTCGCCGCGGTCCCGGCGCTGCGGCTTGCCCTGCGGCGAGGCCTCCCGCCGGGCGGCCGAGGCGGCGCGGCGGGCGGCCGGGTGGCCGGTCCGTTCGGTAGCGGGGGGCGTCGGGCCCTTGGGCTTGATGGCTCTGCGGGAC
>CAXSEW010000429.1:0-4293 GCA_964236185.1 uncultured Nakamurella sp.
GACGCCCAGAGCATGTCCGTAAGCCATGTGCGACAACGGGTCCGACATGGTGGTCCAGCAATCGACCCGGTCTGCCAGGCGATCGGCGACCACCGCGGCGAAATCGCCGGCAGCGGCTGCCGTGTCCCGCTCCAACCAGCCGCCCGCCAGCATCGACTCCAGCGGCAGGTCCCAGTGGTAGAGCGTCACCCAGGGCTTGATGCCCAACGAGAGCAGGCGATCGACGAGGCCGTCGTAGAAGTCCAATCCGGCCCCACTGACCTCTCCGCGGCCGGCCGGTTGCACCCGGGACCACGAGATGGAGAAGCGGTGGGCGTCCACTCCCAGTATGCGCAGCAGGGCGAAGTCCTCCCGGTGACGGCGGAAGAAGTCGGCCGCCACCGCGCCCGTGCTGCCGTCCAGGGTCCGGCCTGGCACCGCAGCGACGGCATCCCAGATGGACGGTGCCCGGCCGCGCGAGGCGGCGCCGCCTTCGATACCGAACGCCGAGGTGGTGACCCCGAACTCGAAGGCATCGGTCAACCGGTCGAGCCGCGGCAGCTGCGGGTGCGTGTTCACCGGCGTCAGGCCGGCGGGATCCGGCGGAAGGTCAGCCGGGCGGCGCCCTCCTCGAGCTCTGCCCACCGGCCCTGGAACTGCAGCACCGCCAGCGCCGCGGTCGGGAACCGGACGTTCAGCTCTGCAGCGACCTGGTTGTCGTCGGGGGCCGCCAGCTGCGCCGCCGTAGCGGGGATGCCCGGCGCGTGGCCGACGACGAGCAGCGTCCTGACGTCCTCGCCGGTGGCCTGGACCAGGCGCAGGACGTCCTGCGGAGCGGCATCGTAGAGATCGCCCTCGGATCGGATCGGCGCCGCGGTACCGGTCGCCAGCGCGGTCTGCTCGGCGCGCAGGGCCGTCGAACACATGATCTCGTCGATCGGGTCGAGGTGGGCGCGCATCCAATCGCCGGCCAGACCCGCGGCCACCCGACCGGGCCCGGTCAGCGGCCGTTCGTGGTCGCGGACGCCATCGGGGTGTCCCGACTGGGCGTGCCGCATCAGCACCAGCGTGCGGATGGCCAGGTGGCTCAGCTCCTCGGTTCGGCTCGTCATCAACGCCATCTTTGCCTGTCACGGTAGTCGTCATCCGGGGTGACGAGCCGGATCAGGGTGCGCCGCCGGGCATCGTCCTGGCGGTCCGATGCACCGGCAGAAGTCGATCCCGTTTCGGTGGAGTCATCCGCTGGTTTCGGGGGTAAGGTTGGCGTCAGCACGGCACGAGCTACCTATTGATGCAAGCAAGTACCGCACTGGTCCAGCAGAGGCGCCAGAAGATCCCGTCATTTTCCGAGGAGACTTCTGTGTCCGTTTCTGTGATGGATTTCCAGGTCGACGAGCCGTCGGAATCCGGCAACGCCGGGACTGTCGACTGGGCCGGCCGTCGACCCACCCGCCGTCGGGTAGCCACTCACATCGCCGATTCCGTCACCGACACGGTGACCCAGATCCACGGCGACGGCGCGGCCGTTTCCACCGGCCCGATCAAAGATGCTACCGATTCCGTGGACACTGCCGGAGTGCAGGCGGCAGTCGCCAACGATGTCGAGGACGACGATGCCGTTGAGGCAGAACTCATCTCGGCCACCATCGCCGAACACTCGTCGGCATCGACGCACGAGCCCGACCGCTCGGAACGGGTCGCGGCGCTGCTCGCCGAGATGGCTGAATGCGCTGATCCGATCAAGCGCAAGCGTTTGCAGTCGGCCGTCGTCGTCGAGCACCTCAGCGTGGCGAAGTCCATCGCCTCCCGTTATCGCGGTCGCGGTGTGGAGCGCGGGGACCTCGAGCAGCTGGCTTACCTCGGTCTGGTCAAAGCGGTCTCGCGGTGGCTGCCCGGTTTGAGCGATGATTTCCTGCAATTTGCTGTACCCACCATTTCCGGCGAGATCAAGCGCTATTTCCGTGACCATTCGTGGCTGGTCCGGCCGCCGCGCCGCATCCAGGAACTACGGGCCGCGATCTCGGTCGCCGAGCGTGACTTCCAGGACTCCGGCGAGCTGCGTCCGTCCGACGTACAGGTCGCCAAGCGGCTGGGTGTGGGCGATGCCGACATCCGGGAAGCCAGGGCAGCTGCCGGGCTGTGCCGCCCGCCGTCGCTCGACTCGGATTCCGGCGCCGGCCTGTTCATCGCGCAGCAGTGGAGTGGTGACGACTGCATGAGCACGGTCGACGACCGGATGTCGCTCGAGGTCGTGCTCCGCACCCTGACCCCGCGGGAGCGGACAGTCGTTTCCATGCGGTTCAACGACGGCCTGTCGCAGGCCAAGATCGGTGAGCTGATCGGTGTCAGCCAGATGCAGGTCTCGCGCATCCTGCGGGACGTCGTCAACAAGCTGCGGGACCGCTGGCAGCAGTAGTACCGCCACTGCGTCGGATACCAGCGACGTCAGGCGACAGCAACGGTTGGTCGCCGCAATTCAGATGACGACAACGGTCGGGTCAGGCGCTTTCGCCGGGCCCGGCCGTTGCACGTACCGCGGCATCGCCGGCGGCCGGCTTGCCGCTGGGCAGCTCCCCGGTGGCCAACAGGTTCACCGCGACGTCCCGGATCTTGATGTTGTGCTCGTTCGAGTACCGCTTCAGCACCGTGAACGCCTCTTCCGAGCCGAGCGAGAAACGCTCCATCAGGATGCCCTGCGCCTGGCCCACCACGTGCCGGGCATCGACCGCCCGCCACAGGTTCTGCTCGCTCCGTGAGCGCGCCAAACCCACCGACGCGTGGGCGGCGACGATCTGCGCGGTCTCGATGTCGTCCTCGGAATACTGATGGGACTGCTTCGCGTACAGGTTCAGCGCTCCGAGCATCGTCCGGTCGGTGAACAGGTGCACGCTCAGGATGCTGTGCAGTCCCAGATCAGCCGCCCGCGGTCCCCACCGCGGCCACCGCGGGTCGGTGCTGGTTTCCGCGACCGCCCATAGCCCCTCGTGCTCTGCGGCGGTGAGACACGGACCTTCGCCCAGCTCGTACTGCAGGGCATCCGCCCGGTCCACCAGCTGATCAGAGCTCGCTACGGTCTCCACCGCGCCGTCGCTGTGCACCACGGTCACACTGGCGTAGTCGCAGTCCACGCACTCCAGGGCAAGTTCGATGATCTGCGCAATGGTCTCGCCGGGCGACGACTTCTTCGCGATCGTGCGCGCGCGCTCGGCGAATTCCAGGGTCGTCAACCTCGCGGTGGCTTCGGCGTCGGCGATCATCGTCTCCATCGTCCAGGTGGGTGCATGCGAGTGGCCGCTCCTTCTGTCTGCACCCCGGTCGCTATTTTATCCGGCAAATCTATCGTGCCCGATGGGCGCCGTGCCTGCATACAGCCGGGCTCAGGTGGGTTGTGGGTGGACTTTCCCGCCTGTGATAACCGCGCCCGGCGGATTAGCATCGGTGCGATGGCTGCTGGTGATGATCCCCTTGGGGCGCTGTTCGCCGGCTACTCGCCGACCGGGGCGGCCGAGGAAGCGGATGTCACCGAGATCCTGCGGCTGGCCGGCGGTACGTCGGACCCCTGGTCGCAGCACCTCCCGCTGCACCTCACGGGATCGGCGCTGGTGGTCCACCTCGACACCGGCCGCGTGCTGCTGCGGTGGCACGCCCGGCAGCAGTCCTGGCTGCAGGTCGGCGGCCACGGCGATGCGGGGGAGCGGTCGCCACTGCAGGTGGCGTTGCGCGAGGGCACCGAGGAAACCGGACTCGTCGATTTGCGGCCTTGGCCGGACGCAGCACTGCTGCACGCGGTGGTGGTGCCGGTGCCCGCGAAGGGCGACAGCCCGGCCCACCGGCACGCTGACCTGCGATTCGTGCTCGCCACCGACCGTCCAGCGGAGGCGAGAGCCGAACGGCCGGATGCACCGCTGCGCTGGGTCAGGCTGCCGGACGCGCTGTCGTTGACCGCGGAGGTCAACCTCCGGGAGTCGATCGACCGGCTGCAGCGCCTACTGCTCGACCGGTCACCTCGCTAGGCGGCGCGCTACTGACATCCGCGCAGGTCAGGGCCGTTCACGGTCGGCCAGGAAGGCCTCGAACTGGGCGCCCAGCTCATCGGCGGTGGGCAGCGGCGCCGACTGCGCCAGCAGGCCGCGACCGGTCGCGGACACGAAGGCGTCGTACTGCTGCTCCAGCGCCTGCACCATCTCGGCCACCTCGGTGTTCTCGGACAGCTGGGTGGCCAGCTGCGTCTGCACCGCTGCAGCGGCGGCGTCCAGACCGGCGGTGGGCAGCAGCAGACCGGTGGCGTCGGCGGTCGCCTGGATCAGCGTCCGG
>CAXSEW010000430.1:0-4292 GCA_964236185.1 uncultured Nakamurella sp.
CAGCAGCTCGGCAAGGTTCTGCCCGACCGTCGAGGTGGCTCCCGCGTCGGTGCCGAAGTGGAACGCGGCGAGCCCGGAAGCCAGCGGCGACTCCGACCCGTCGATGTGCAGGCTGAGCACCAGGTCGGCGTTCACCTCGTTGGCGACCGCGGCGCGTTCCTCGGCGCTGGGGTTCTGATGAGCACCTCGGGTCAGGATCGTCTCCATGCCGGTGGCGACCATGCGACTCTCCAGCCGCCGGGCCAGGTCCCAGGTGAGGTCGCCGGCCCGGACGCCGTCAGCGATCCACCCCGGATCGTCGCCGCCGTGCGCCGGGTCGATGACGATCCGCTTTCCGTGCAGCCGCGGCCCGGACTTCTGCAGGTTCTGGTATTCGCGCAGGTAGACGGGGCTGCCGCCGGTCACCATCCGGCCGATGCGGTTGAGCTCCCGGTACGTGTCGGCGCCGAACACGCCGTCATCGGGCAGACCCCGGTCACGCTGGAAGGCGCGGACCGACGTGTCGGTCAGTGGGCCGAAGATGCCGTCCGGCCGTCCGGTGTTGTAGCCCATCTCGGCCAGCCGGAACTGCAGGGCGATGACGTCGTCACCGGTCATCCTGGAGCTCAGCGTGTAGGCGAGCGTGCGGTCGCCCAGTCGCCATCGAGCGTCGGTCAGCGAACGGATGGTGGCCGGGCCGACGACGCCGTCGACGATGAGCCCCCGCTCCTGCTGGAACTGCCGGATGGCGGAGTCGGTCGCGCGGTCGAACTCCGCCCCCAGCGGGTTGGCGGTCGGATCGACAGCGGGGAGTTTGCCCAGGGACGCCAGGGCCTGCTGGACAGCTGCGACGGCTGGTCCACGATCGCCTCGTCGCAACAGCATCGTGTGCGGGGGTCCCTTCGCTGGTGCCCGCGATGGCGTGCGGGCGAATCTTCCTGGTGCGGGTGGCGCATCAGCGACATCACGATGACGGTGACATTGCCGGGGAGTTGCCTGTCCATTGTGCAATGCCCGACTGCACCTGTTCGACACATCCACCCTTCGACGCGCAGAACGGCCGGCCCCGGGCGGGGTCCGGCCGTTCTGAGATACGAGATGGCTCGATCAGGCGAGTATGTCCGCGAACTCAGCCAGCAACGCTGCCTTGGGCTTCGCACCGACGACCTGCTTGACCGGCTTGCCACCCTGGAATACCAGCATGGTCGGGATCGACAGGATCTGGTACTGCTGCGCTATCTGCGGGTTCGCATCGATGTCGAGCTTGGCGATGGTGACCTTGTCGCCGTGCTTGGCGGAGATCTCCTCGAGGATCGGGGCGACCATGCGGCACGGGCCGCACCAGTCCGCCCAGAAATCGACGATGACGGGCTTGTCGGACTGCAGGACGTCGGCATCGAAGCTGGCGTCGGTCACTTTCACGGTGGCCATGAGAACCTCATTCTTGGGTGTGGATGTAACTGGTTGGCAGGGACGGGATGCCGGCCCGCGATCGGCCGGCTGTCGTTCGGCGTCAGACGCCGACAGGAATGTGGTCCGCCGGTACCGGCTCCGGGTCGGGCACTGCCGCCAGATGGTGCGTCGACAGGAAATGCTGCGCGTCCAGCGCGGCCGAACAGCCGGAGCCCGCCGCAGTGATGGCCTGACGGTAGGTGTGGTCCACCAGATCACCGCAGGCGAACACGCCCTCGATGTTCGTGGACGTGGAGCGACCTGCGCCGATGTCTCCACCGGTCAGCACGTACCCTTCCGCGTCCATGTCCACGATGCCGCGGAACAGCTCCGATCGAGGATCGTGCCCGATGGCGACGAACACACCGGTGATGGCCAACTGGCGTGTCCTGCCGGTCCGGGTGTCGGTCAGCGTGACGCCGGAAACAGTGCTGTCGCCGTGGACGGCCGTGACGGAAGAGTTGAGTGCCCAGCGGATCTTCGGGTTGGCCCGGGCCCGGTCCAGCATGATCGGGCTGGCCCGGAAGTCCTCCCGGCGGTGCACGATCGTCACCGAGTTGGCGAACTTCGTCAGGAAGATCGCCTCCTCCATCGCGCTGTCACCCCCACCGACCACGATGATGTCGTGGCCGCGGAAGAAGAATCCGTCACAGGTGGCGCAGGCGGAGACGCCCCGGCCGATCAGTCGCTGCTCGTCCGGCAACCCCAGGTAGCGTGCCGCCGAGCCGGTGGCCAGTACGACCGAGTGGGCCTTGAACACCTCGCCGTCGACGGTCACCGACTTGACCGCACCGGTCAGGTCGACCGATTCGACGTCGGATCCGCGCAGGTCGGCCCCGAAACGGGCGGCCTGCTCGCGCATCTTGGTCATCAGCTCCGGGCCCATGATGCCGTCGGAAAATCCCGGGAAGTTCTCGACCTCGGTGGTGGTCATCAGCGCGCCACCGTAGGAGAACCCCTCGAACACCAGCGGCTCGAGGTCTGCCCGCGCCAGGTACAGCGCTGCGGTATAGCCCGCCGGGCCGGACCCGATGATGATGACGTCGTGGATGTCGGTCGCCGGGGTCAGCGATACCGGGGCGACGGCGAAGTCGGACACGTTCTTCCTTTCAAGCCTCGGCCGAGGGCCGGCGGATCAGCTGCTGCCCGCGTGATCGGGACGTCGTGCCTGCCGAGTCCCGCGGACGCGGGGCATCTGGACGACACAGTGCGGGCGCGGAGCCCTGAAACTACTGGACCGAGTGCCCGTGCACAGCTGATTGAACGTCACCCTACCGACAGGCATTCCCCGGATCGGGGATGCCGACCGCCTCCGGAACGGGCGATGCGGGCACCGCAGGTGCTGCCCGCGAGCTGATCAGCGGGTGACCGGCTGGGCGGCGGTCTGATCAGCGGTTGACCGTCTGGGCGGCGAGCTGGTCGGCCGCCCCGCTGATGCCGCAGTCGGGTCCGACGACGACGACCTTGCTGTGACCGGCGTCGATCACCACCGCGATCGCTGCGGCCGGTTTGCCGTCGAACGTCACCGCCGTCACGCCCCTGACCGCCGACGGGTCGATCGCGTTGGCGGCCAGGCAACGGGAGTAGGTGGCGGAATCCTGTAGCGAGCCGGCCGGCCGCTTTCCTTCGATCTGCTTCAGCGCGTCACCGAAGCGACCGGGATCGAGCTGCAAGGCGTTGTTGCCACCGGTGGCCGGATCCGGCGCTGCCGGAGCGGAGGCCGGCTCGGCCGCCGAACCGCCGGTGTCACCGGAGTGGTCCAGCGAGGCAACCGTCGCGGTACCGATGGCGATCGCCGCCGCCGCGGCGACGAGCCCCCCGACCCACCGACGTCGCTTGCTCCGGGCAGCGCGCAGGGAGTGGATGGTGGCCGTCGTCGACCCGGCGAACGACGTCGGTCGAGAGTTGGCCGGTCGATCGGTCGCCGGCACACCGGTCGCCGATGGTGGCGCCGGCGACGGCTCCGGCCCTGCCTGCTGCCCCGGCCGGGCAGCTGTGTGCGGTGGGAGTGCGGTGGGCGGTGGCACCGCCCGTCGTGCGGGTTGCGCCGGTGCTTGTGGGGAGAGGGCGCCGTGCAGCCCTGGAAGCGGCGGCCCGGCCGAGGGCGGTGATCGCCGTGGCGGCGCCGTCTGGCCGCCGGCGTTCTGCGAACGACGGGCCTCAGAGGTGGACAGGCTCTGATTGACCGCCTGGCGGGGCTGTGGCACGCCCCCGTCGACGGCAGGCCCCGAATCGGTGGTGGACCGAGCTGCCGGCTCGCCGCCGGGGACTGCCCCGGCCGATGTTGCGGCCCGGTACTCAGCGGCGATCGCAGCGTCCAGTCGCAGCGCGAAGCGTTCCGGCATGCGAGGGGTGGGAAGCAGCGACAAATCATCGACGGTGGCGTCCAGCGCGGCCAGCACCGACGTCGCTCCCGGGTCACCCGCGATTCGCTGCCGCAGCGGCCCGGCGACCGCCTGCGGGTACCGGCCGGCATGCAGGTCGGCCAGCACGTCCATGGTCCATGGTGGTCCGGCGGGGGCGGCGGTCACGTCGCCGGTTCCGTCGTCCGCACTCCCACCAGGCGGCGGATCGACGGCCGACTGACCGGCGTCAGGTTCAGTGCTGGAAGGTGGTCGAGCGGCAGGCGGCGTCTCGCCAGCTGGATCGTCGGTATTCATGCTCTGCCACTCCCTCCGGTGCCGATCGATGGTCTGCCCGTGGTCGGGTGCGGCGCCCCGGGTGCGGCGCGGGCATTCGTTCCGGGCCGCCCGGTTCCGCCCGGTTCGACGCCGTTCGCGCCGTCGGGGTTCCGCAGATGTCCGAGCGATACCGCCAATTTGGCCCGACCGCGGGCACAGCGGCTTTTCACGGTTCCCTCG
>CAXSEW010000431.1:0-4266 GCA_964236185.1 uncultured Nakamurella sp.
CGTAGGGCGCGGTAGAAGCCGCGCTCCAGCCGCCAGTCCTTCTTGGAGGTGAAAGTATGGGCCATGTAGTCACCGAGCGGTACATGGATGATCGCCAGCACAGCGACCACCACAGCGATCTGCAAGGCCGCGGTCAGCGCCGCGCTCATCAGAACTTCTCCGGTCGTACCAGGGCTACCACCAGGTATCCCAGCAGCAACACCGCCACGATTGCGGCGACGATGGTCATCGTGTATTCACCCGTCCTTGTGGTGAGCCCCGTGACAGCAGGCTCTGCTACCGACCGATCGGCCGGCCGGATCTGAAGGTAGGTCCGCCGATGGGGCCATGACCTCGTTCCTGACGGTCCCCTGACGCCCCGGCGGGCAATCTTGACGGTTCCTTGATGGTGGGGGTGACGCCCTTCACGGTCCTGCAGGGTGTCGGGTAGCTAAGCCCAGGGGATGGGTTGCCGGCCCAGTGCGAGCAGGCTGCCGCGGAGTTTGCGGTGGCCGGTGGTAGTGACACCGCACTGCAGGAGGGAGCGTGCGGGAACCTGATGCGTGGTGATGGGAACACTGTTCGTGCCTTCGATGAAAGTCTGGATGGACAGCGCGCCGGCGGCGGTGGGATCGGGCATGGCGGTGAGTTGGCGGACCAGCCGCTCACAGGTCGACTCGACCTGGTCGCGGGTGACCGGACGATCGCCGCTGGTGCCGGAAGCCAGCAGTTCCACGGCGTGTACCCGCCCGCAGCTGCCGGTGGTGAAGCCGGCGTTCCAATCGAGAACCGGTAGGCAGACGCCCAGTTGGTCGCGTTGCTGCCCGGTGTGCAGCGCGTCGCGGATAGAGCTGGCATACCTCGGGGGAGCTGGGATCCGAGCGCTGGGCGGCGTTTCAGAGGCCGGTACCGACAGGGCCACGATGCACGCCGCCCAGTGCTGCCCGGATGCCTCCTGCCGCAAGGACGGCCTCGACAGCGCCATGGTGAATTGCAGGTAGGTCTGCCAGAAGCCCAGAATCGGTTGTGTGGTCATCCCCACGTAGTGGTACGCCGCGAAGAAGCAGCTGTCCTGGTTCGGGTCGTCGAGGTAGCGGCCGTTGGCGTCGTCACCCTTGGCGGCACTGGGTTGCGGAGTGGCGATGACAGACACGACCTCGCCGTAGCGGGTCCCCGTGCAAGGCCGGATCTGCTGCGCCGGATACACCGGCACGGTCCCGCCGGAGCTCGCGGTGACAGTGGGGTCGGCGACCAGCGGTGGACCTGGCAGGGAGTCGACGACGCAGTCGCCGACCACCGGCGGCCCCGGGATCGGCGGCGCTTCGGCCGCACCGGCCAACAGGTGCGTCTGCCGGCCTGCGACCACGGCGACCAGCACCAGGGCCAGGCCGATGACGAGCAGTCCTGCCTGTCGACGCGTCACTGCCGCACACTAACCCGCGGTACTCCGGCATGGGCTGCGGCCGCGTTCGGGCACATGACGACCAACGCCATCGACGCACACCGCGCGAACACCCACCGGACGAGGACCCGGATGCGAGCGAACGCGGGAGCTACTGCTGCGCGGTGTGGTAGCCGTAGACCAGGAGAAAGCCGGTCGCCGCCCGCAGTGCGGATGCAAGTGGTTCACCGCTGGCGATCGAGACACGGCCGTCGGTCCACACCTGCTTGCCGCGGCAATCTGCGAGTTGGGCCGTGGATACGGTGTCGGCCCGGCCGGGGGCGTGGGCCAGGAACACCAATCCTTCGCTCCTGTCCAGGTCGGTGCACAATGGCGCGGTCGGCTGCGGGGCGTACGTGGCGACGAGGGTGATTCCAGGGCCGTTGGTGACTCCGGTCGGGTGAGCGATGGCTCGGATCGCGCTGGCAGAGTCCACGCCGGCGGATGCGACGAGGCGGTGGTGCGAATACCAGCAGATGCTCAGCGAGGTGGCGTCTTGAGGCAGGATCCCGCCGCCGGTGCTGGGCGCCTCGGGGAGCCCGACGGGCGATCTCCCGGCCGCACAACCGTGCCGATCGATGGGCACCCGGTGCGCGGAGTTGAAGACCTGCATCGCCCACGCTGATTGGTCGGCGGCGACGAGGATCTCGATGCCGACATCGTGCTGCGTCCAGAAGGCGGCCAGCTCGATGGTGTCCGTGTTCTGGGTCGGGTCCTCGACGATGCAGCCTGCTTCGCCGTCCAGCACGGGGTGGCTCAGACAGTGTTCGGTCGACCGCGACGGGGACGCTCCGTCGATCACGTCCCTTCCGCTTGCTATCCACACCGCGGGCGGCGCCAGAGCGGTGCAGCCGATGGTGTAGGTCAGGCCGGACGCGGGTCGATTGACGCTGTTGTCGGCGCACGGCGGATCAAGCGTCAGCACGGCCGGAACGAAGATCTCCACACCCAGTGCGTCGACCGCCTGTTCACCGCGAGGTATCGGAACGTCGACCGTGTGGCGCGAACCGGTCGAGTCGACCGGCAGCGACGAGCCACCCGACCGTGCCGTCGTGCAACCCGACACCGCGATCAGCGCCAGCAGTGCCGCAGCGACGAACCAATTCACCGGCGCGTGGGCTCGGCCGCCCACGACTCGATCGACCACTGTCATGAACGTTGGACGGTAGGAGGAGGTCACCGGGTTGCGCAACAGCGACTTCTGCACCCGTATCCGGCTCGTCAGCGTTGGTGGATCACGACTTCCGTCGCCTTCACCGACAGCACCACCTGCGCGCCGGGCATCAGCCCCAGTTCGGCAACCGCGGCGGGAGTGACATCGACAGCGACCGCCGGCTCTCCCCCGGTCCGCAGCCGGACGGCGGCCGAGCCAGGTTCCAGCGAGGCGATGGTGGTGTTCCAGGAGTTTCTCGGGCTGCCACCGGGTGCCGCGGAGAACACGGAGACCGCCGATGGCCGGAACACCGCCGCAGCCGATTCACCGCGGTGCAGGGCCGTCACAGCGACGCCGGACAGCAACAGCCCATCGGCGGTGCGCACCATCGCCCCAGCGGCGGAGGGAGCATCGTCGACGACGGTTCCGACGATCAGGTTGAGCCCGGCAAGGGTGGCGCCGAAGGAGGATCGGGGCGTCGACAGCACCGCGGAGGTGGTGCCGTCATCCACAACCCGCCCTCTGTCCAGCACGATCAGCCGATCGGCGAGAACGGCCGCGTCCACGACGTCGTGGGTGACCAGGATGCTGGTGGTGCCGCTGTCCCGGAGATGCGTGCGCAGCACCTGGCGGATATCCGGCACCGTCTCGGCGTCCAGGGCACCCAGCGGCTCGTCGAGCAGCAGCAGCAGTGGCTCGGCGGCAAGGGCCCGGGCCAGCGCCACCCGCTGGCGCTGCCCGCCGGACAGCTGGCCCGGCCTGCGGGAACCCATGGCGGACAGTCCCATCCGCTCCAGCCACTCCTCCGCGGCGAGACGTGACGCCGCCCGCGACCGACCCTGGGAGCGCGGACCAAAGGCCACGTTGTCCACCGCCGACAGGTGCGGAAACAGCAGCGGATCCTGCCCCATCAGGCCGACCCGCCGCTGCTCCGGCGGAACGACGAGCGTCCGTCCGTTGACGCTTCGGGTCAGCTCCCGGCCGGCCAGCAGGATCCGGCCGGCATCGGGTGTCAGCAGGCCGGCCAGCATGGCCAGCAGCGTCGACTTGCCCGCGCCGTTGGGACCCAGGACCGCCACCGTCTCGCCGGCAGGCACCTCGAAGGCAGCGGCCACGGCGAACTGTGCGCGACCGACCGATACATCGACAGACAGCCCGTCCTCCCGGGCCGAGCCAGCCGCCCGAACCGTCACCGTGCAGCCGTCGTCCGCCACGGGCGGACCACGACGAGAATCACCGCCGACACCGCCACCAACAGCAGCGACATCGCCACCGCCGAATCCTGGTCCACCCCACCGCTGTTGAACAGCTCGTAGATCGCCAGCGGCATGGTTTGCGTGACGCCCGGGTAATTGCCCGCGAACAACGCCGTCGCGCCGAATTCGCCCAGCGCCCTGGCGAAGCACAGCACGGTGGCCGAGAGCAGACCGGGACCGACCAGCGGCAGGGTGACGCGACGGAACACCGTCCAGCGGCCGGCTCCCAGGGTGGTGGCGACCACTTCGTACCGGGTGCCGAGCGTCCGCAGCGAACCTTCCAGCGACAGGACCAGAAAAGGAAGGGAGACAAAGGCTTCGGCGATGATTACTGCGCTGGTCGTGAACGGGATCTGACCGAAGACTGTCTTGATGTATGTGCCGATCAGGCCGTAGCGGCCCAGCAGGTAGAGCAGCGCAATCCCGCCCACCAGCGG
>CAXSEW010000432.1:0-4255 GCA_964236185.1 uncultured Nakamurella sp.
GCGCGTCCGGGTCCCTGCTCGCGGCGGACCCAGCCGTTCTCGACGAGGCGGTCGACCAGGCGCACCGTTCCCGGGTGAGTCAGGGCCAGCACCCGGCGAAGGTTCTCGATGCTCAGCCCTGGCTCGGCGACGATCGCGACCAGGGCAGCGGGTGCGCCACCGGCCATCCCGGTGGCCTGCTCGGTCGCCACGCGGACAGCGTCGGCCACGGCCAGCGCCCACGCCGCGAGAACGTTATGAGCGCGTCGTCCTTCCGGAGTGGTATGCATGACTCATAATAAGCAGATAGGCTGCTCGGGTGCCGATACTGCTCGCGCTCGCGTCCTCGCTGCTGTGGGGGGTGGCCGATTTCTACGGTGGCAGCGCCGCCCGCCGGTTGCCAGCGCTGCAGGTGGTGCTGATCTCCCAAGCTGCTGGGCTGCTAGTTGCCGCCGCTGCAGTTATCGCCTCAGGTTCGGTGGGCGCGCCGACGGGCTACCTGCCGTGGGCGGTGGCTGCTGGGCTGGCCGGTGCCGGCGCGGTGGTGCTGTTCTACCGGGCGTTGGCGATCGGGACCATGGGGGTGGTCGCTCCGCTGGCCGCGTTGGGTGTCATCGTGCCGGTGTTAATCGGGCTGTTCGCCGGCAGTGTGCCCTCGGTCGTGTGCCTGGCCGGGATCGTGGTTGCCATCGGCGGCGTCATCGTCACCGCAGGACCCAGCAGGTCCGCGACGGCTCCCAGCGGGCATACCCGTTCGGTGGTGATGGCCATCGGCGCCGCCGCCGGATTCGGGTTCCTCCAGGTCGCCATCTCCGGCGGATCGAAGTATTCAACGGTCATGACGATGGCGGTGATGCGCACCGTCTCAGTACCGGTGTTGGGGCTCATCACCGTGCTGAGTATCAGAGCATCATCACGTCGCGGTGACCCTTCTGATTCGCGGTTGCCGGTGAGCCGGCCACTACTCGCTCTCATCGCCGTGGTCGGGGTTTTCGATGTCAGTGCCAACCTGCTGTTCGGTATCGCCACCGTGTCCGGGTCGCTGGCGATCGTCGCCGTGCTCGGCTCGCTCTACCCCGCCGCGACCGTGTTACTGGCCAGGATCGTCGACAGCGAACGCATGTCACCGACGCAAAACATCGGTGTGCTCGCCGCGATCACCGGCGTCGCGATGATCGCGGTCGGTTCCTAGCCCAACCGGCCTAAAGAGCCACCCCCCCCCGAGCCAACGACCCTGTGCTCAGATTGTGACTACAGCCGGCAGCGTTCACCGCCGGCGCCCGACCATGACGGCTGCTGCGACGGTGACGCAGTCTCACCAGCGCGGCAGATGTGGCCCGGCTGCCCTCGGCTTCCGTAGACGTTCCTATGCGAGATCTTTTCCGAGTCCCACCATGACGTCGGCTTGGCGGCAGCGTCGCGTGGCTACCGGCCGCAGTCCGTGTGCCGGTAGCCGTTCCCTTTATGACACGGTGATCAGCAACTTTCAGCGTCGGCCTGGTGTCGGCGGCCATGAAAAACTGCCCGTAGGCGGCCACGAAACTGCCCACTGATGGCCACGGTTTCTGCCCGGTAGTGGCCACGAAACTGCCCACCCGGTCGTTCCGACACACCCCCGTTTGCCCTGCCGCGTCCGTGCGGTTGGGGTCCCTCCTGGTGATCCGCTTGGCGGTGCTGATGCGCCCGAGTGGGACCGAAGCCCCAGGAGGGACCACTGTGAAGTCTGCCGAGGAAGCCATGGAAATCCTAGAAGCGTTCGATCTGACCGGTTCGGCGCGTGCCGCCGCCGAGCTGGCTGGCTGCTCCCATCACACGGTGACCCGGCTGGTCGCCGAACGCGACGCCGCCGGCGACCGGCCGCCGCGGACCGAGCGGGCGTTCATGATCGAGCCGCACTACGCCAAGATCGAGGAGTGGGTGGAGGCGTCCAAGGGCAAGATCCGCGCCGACGTCGCCCACGACAAGTTGCAGGACTTGGGGTTCACCGGGTCGGAAGGCGCCATCGGGCCTTTCAGGCCAGTTGGCGAGTGGCGCTGCCTGGGTCCGACGGAGCGTTCACCGGGACGGCGCACGCGCGGTTCTTGGAACGCGAACCGGAGGGCGCCCGCGCGCCGTTGTGCTGGCCGTGGCCGTTCAACGCTCGTACCGGCTGAACTTCTCCGTCGCCGCGGGCGTCGCGGGGCTGAACAGGTTGACCAGGTTGCCGTCCGGGTCGCGGAGCAGCAGCGACCGGTTTCCCCACGGCATCGTGGTGGGCGCGTTGACGAACGTGGTCACCCACGTCTGCAGCGAGGCGTACGCGGCGGCGACGTCCTTGACGAGAAACTCGACGATCGCCGAGCGATTGGCGGCGGGTTCGGCGCTGCCGGCCTCGAACAGCCCGACGGTCCGGGTGCTGCCCAGCGCAAGTGTTCCGTTTTGATTCCGGAGCTCGGCGAAATCGGGGTGCGGTCGGTCGACTGTTGCACCGGTAACCCGGGCGTAGAACCCGACCATCTGGTCGAGGTTGGCGGTAATGATGCGAACGGAGACAAGGTTCATGGCGTTGACGCTAGGAGCAATACAGGACAAAAACCGCCCGCTATCACTACGTTCTTAGGATGCCTCGCCCAACCGCACGGGTCCTCGCGCTGCTGGAGCTCCTGCAAAACGGTGGCACCAGAACCGTCGGTGACCTGGCCAACCGGCTAGGCGTCGACGAGCGGACGGTGCGCCGCTACGTCGCGCACCTGCTCGAGCTCGACGTGCCAGTGGAGTCGGTGCGCGGTCGATACGGCGGCTACCGGCTGGGCCCGAGCTACCGGCTGCCGCCGCTGATGCTCAACGATGACGAGGCGGTCGCCGTGCTGGTTGGTCTCGTGAACGGCCCTCAGCCTGTCGCCGGCGCATCGACGGCCGCCGCCGAAAGCGCGATCGCCAAGATTCGGCGGGTGCTGCCCAAACCGTTGGCCGCGCGACTAGGCGCGCTGTACGACAGTGCTCACTTCGCCGGCCGGTCCCACCCCGGACCCGCGGCCGAAACCGACGTGCTGCTCCTCGTCGCCGAGGCAGCACGCGACCGCCGCACACTCGAGATCGTCCACACAGGTCGAAACGGACGCACCACCGAAAGGACGGTCCAGCCGTACGGTGTCGTCGCCCACGCCGGCCACTGGTACCTCACCGGCCAGGACAGCGTGAAGCTGGAAGTTCGAACGTTCCGCCTGGATCGGGTTACGACAGCCAAGCCAGGGTTAGACAATTTCACCGTGCCCACGACATTCCGACCGCAGGACGAGGTGCTCGGCGCGCTCGCCCGCACCCCGTGGCGCCACCTGGTGTCGGTGACGGTCCACGCCGACGCAGACACGATTCAGGCCCGACTGCCCCTCGGCCTCGCTACCATCACGCCGCTGACCAACGAGGAAGGCTGGACGCGGGTCGAGATCCGAGCCGAGCAGCTTGACTGGGTGCCTGGCGTGCTCGCCAGACTTGACGCGGACCACGTCATCGAAGGCCCCGATGAGCTACGCGATCTGGCGCTGGCGCTCGCGCAGCGGCTGCTCGCTGCCTGCGGCGACCAGGCGGACGCGACGGCTCCTTCCACCCGTATGGGTGGAGCTTCCTCTTGAAGACATCACACCTGGCGCGACTTTCCGCCGCGGCCAGACGAGTGCCGTTGAACCTTCGGCTTCCGGCCGAGCCTTACAGTCGTATCAATCCGGCGTTGGTGGGCGTGAAGCCGCAGGCGTCAAAGTAGAAGGGCCGCAGGTGGTCCTCGAAGTCGACGTGGAGCCATTCGCAACCCGGCGTGACGAGCTTCCCAAGTTACAACGCGGATCAGTTCCCGGCCCATACCCTTGCCGCGAGCTATGGTGGCGACCATCTCGTCTTGTATCCAGGCGTGGACGAGGCCGTCCCAGACCACGTTGACGAACCCCACGAGTTCTGTTGTGGACCGAGCGGTGACCCAGCCAAGGCTGTGCGCTCGGACGAGGGCCTCCCAGTCCCACTCGGCGGCGGTGAACACGCGGGTCTCAAAGGCCTCAGCATACAGCCGGTTCGCTTCATCGTTGGTGAACTCGCCGCACCACGTCGTCTCGATCGTCATTCGCGAAGACTATGGCTGTGTCTGGCTGGCGACAATTGACTTGTCTGCGGGTCGCAGAGGGATCGACAACCGGACGAGGCGCTGGTTGACTCATGGCGTGGGCGGATCCCGACCGGGCGCTGTTCCCTGGTCGAACGGCTCGGATGGCTCGCACTGGCGTGTTCCGTCTGGGATCAGCTCACCAGG
>CAXSEW010000433.1:0-4251 GCA_964236185.1 uncultured Nakamurella sp.
GCGGATCCTGTTCTCGGACGTCGAACAGGCGCGCACGTTCTGAAGCGCCGGCTGCTGCGCTGCGCTGGTGGTCGGCACCAGAGCGGCGCCGCCCTCCCGGCTGGTCAGACATACTGCTGACCATGGGGAAAATGAGCTTGGGCCTGGAGGACAGGTCGGCGCGCCTGCTCTCCGGCAGAGATGTGTGGTCAGAGATCAAGGCGCTGCTGTCGGGTTACAACGACGTGCAGGCTGCCATCGCATTCGTCGGCGCCGATGCCGACCAGTACCTGTCGCTGCGCGGTCCGGCGACGATCGTGGTCAATGCCGGTGAGGAAGCACTGCGCAACGGCTGGACCGATCCGGCGACGCTACTGCGGTGGACCCGGCGCGGCGTCCGGGTACACACGCTGTCCACTTTGCACGCCAAGCTGCTGGTTGCGCAGGGCAATCAGCCGTTCGTGCTGGTCGGTTCCGCCGACGTGCTGTCGACATCCGGTCGGGCGATGGAGGAGGCGATCCTGGTCGCCGACGAGAAGGACACGGTCGACGAGGTGCGCCGTGCCATCGACCGGTGGCGCCGCCTCGCCGGGGAACCACTGACCGACGCGTGGCTGCAGGCAGCAGCCCTCCGGTACCGACCGCCCGGGCTGGTTCGGGTTACTGCGGACTCGCCGTCGGCGGTGGTCGATCAACTGGTGACCGGGCGGTCCACCGAGGTCGACCCTGCGCCGGCGGCGAGCTCCGCTTCCGCAGCTGTGGCGACGGACGTATCCGAACAGGATGTGGAAGCTGCAGCGTCTCCCGCACTCCTGCCGATACCGACACAGACGGCAGCACCGGCCGACGCCGTCACAGAGGCGGGCGCCGTCGAAACCACGGACGCCGTTGCACCGGCGGACGCCGTAACACCCGCGGGCGCCGTAACACCCGCGGGCGCCGTAACACCGGCGGACGACCAGGCGCCTGCTGAGGCGGCGGTGGTCGCCGAGCCTCCCGCCGCTACCGAACCGCCCGCAGAAGCCGTTGTCGCTGCTGAGGCTTCCGTCGCTACCGACGCTCCGGTCGCCGCTGCACTCGGAGACGATCCAGCGGCAAGTGTGGACCCGCATTCCGACGACGGAGCGTCCGCGCCGGTGCTGACCGACCTGCCGCCGGTCGACGATGCTGTCGGCGCGGCACCGGCGCTCACCGCACCGGGCTCGACCGCCGCTCCCGACAGTGCCGCCGCTCCTGACGGTGCCGCCGCACCCGGGCACCCGGCCGAGCCGGCCCCGCCGTCGGTTCCCGCCGTGCCGCCGGTCTGGCCCCGGCCGAAGTTCATCTACCTGGCCACCTTGACCCGGGACGGCCGGGCCTCCGAGTCGGCACACGAGCAGCTCGACGGGCTACGGGCAGATCACCGAGTTCCGGGCGACAGCCCGGACGAGCCGCTCCTGGACGTCCAGATGTTCTGGTGGGATGCGGCGACCCGGTCCGCAGCAAAGAACACCAGCTATCGGGAGGGATGGCACATCGTGCCGATCTCGGTACCGGCGTCAGGCCGTCCTGCGGTCCTGTCCCCGGTGCACTCACCCGGCCGGGTGCTGCACTCGTTCACGGAGTACGCCGGAGGTCCGGCCCGTACCTATTACTACCTGCTCATCCACCAGCAGGGAACGCCGACGACCTTCCGCAAGCTGCGCGAGGCGCTGACGGCGGTGGGCGAAAAGCCCTCCTACGACCACGCTTACATGATGCAGCACAAGGTTGCGGCGATTCTCGACCTCTGGCCGTCCATTCACTACACCGGCTGAGCGGCCATCCTGGACCGACCGTCGTACAACGGCGCGTGACCGGACGCGCCAGGTCCGTCCTCAGCACCTCGACGCGGCCCGCACGCTCTCGCGTCCGACCAACAAAGGGCTGACTCCGAAGCCGGCCTGGCAGGGATTCGGCGCGCGGCAAGCACAGCAACGATGTCGAGACTTTTCATTCGTTTGGATTTCGCTGGACCTGGCCCCCGTGCGGCCGCGGCCCAACGGGCGCGGCCGCGGCCGTCAGGTTCAGTCGAAGCACTCCTGCCGCTGATTCAGGTTGATCGACCTGACGGTTGCGTTGGGCTCCGGCAGGTCCGTGTTCGGGTCCAGCGCAGTGACCAGGAACCAGTACTCCGTGGGTACAGCCTTCGCCTTCTCAGCCGCTGTCACGGTCATGCTCAGCGGTGGATCGCTCGGATACGTCACCGCCCACGGGAAACGGTTCAGGACACTACTGACGGTATCGCCGAGCCGGATCCCGTTGGCCGTCCGTACCGGGCCGTGCGGCTGTACGAAGCTGAGCGCATTCGTGCCGTGGTTGAACACCAGCGACGCCTCCGGAAGGCTCGCTGCGCTGCATGCCGTCCCACCAGCGGGGACGGCGGTCAGCGCCGGATAGGCCACCTTCGCCTGGGCGATCGTCATGCCCATGGTGAACGGTCCGTAGGAAAAGGGTCCGATGACGGTCGGTGTGACGCCGGCGCCGACGAAGTAACCGGCGACGTCGGCCAACTCGTCGACCGACCCGATCGAGTTGTTGACCAGACTGATCCAGCCGAACGAGTCGACCGGCACGATCACCAGGTTCGCCCGGTTGTGCCCGGAGTCGAAGTTGAGGTTCGAGGCGTTCGGCTGTACGACGCCGGTCGGGTAGGCGACGAGATTTCCAACGGTGGACGGCTGCACCGCGGTCACGTTGAGCACCACCGCACTGACGCCCGAGGCCGGCACGCCGGCCGCGCCTTCGACATGGATCTTGGTCTCGGCCTTTGCTGCGGCCCGGTGGCTACCACCCAGTCCGCTGCGGGTATCCAGGATCCGCTGTGGATTCAGTGCCTTGAAACCTCCGGTGCCGACGGTGGTACCGGCCAGGAAGTAGCCCTGCACGTCGGCGATCAGCTGGGTCTGCCCGGTGGATCCGTTGAACAGGTTGATCTTTCCGTCGCTACCCAGCGGCACGATCACCAGATTGGGCACCGTGTGCCCGCTGTCGAAGTTGAGGCTGGAAGCCGACGGCCTCGCCGAGCCGCTGCGATACACCGTCACGTAGCCGCTTTTCGCCGTCGCCGTCGTCGTGACGTTCACGGCCACTGCTGCGACGCCGGAAGCCGGCACTCCGCCGCGTCCGGCAATCTGCAGACCGACGGTGGCCAGTGCACCTACCGGTCCGGCCGCACCGTTGTTGCTCCTGGTGTCCAGGACGCGGGCCGGGGCGAGTGCGCGGAACGACCCTGGCGCGGTGGCCGCGCCGGACCGGAAGTAACCCTGCACGTCGACGATCAGGTGTGTGGCGCCGCTCGACCCGTTCAACAGGTCGATCTGCCCGTCCGGACTGACCCGGACGGTGACCAGATTCGAGGTGGTGACGCCGGCGGCGAAATTCAAATTGGACGTCTGTGGAATGGCAGAGTCGGCCGGGTAGACGGTGACGAAGCCGGGGGCCGACTCCTGCGTGGCGGTGACCTGCACGACGACAGCGGCGACCCCGGTAGCGGGAATCCCGCCCCGGCCGGCGATCTGGACGTCGGCCCAGCTCTGCGCGAAGACCTTGTCGTATCCGCCCAGTCCGGTCCTGGTATCCAGCACGCGGGCCGGGGTCAGCGCCACGTAGGACCCGCCGGTCGCCGGCGTCATCTGCGCAGCAGATGAGTGTGCAGCCGGGACAGCAGCCTGCGCTGGTCCGTTGCCCGCCACCGCCAGCCCGACGCTGAGCAGGGTGACCCCGATGAAGTTGCACCACTTTCGGCAGGTGCCAGGCCGTACGACAGTTGTCACGCGATTCCTCCTCGTCCGGGAACCGTCGGCCGCCTCACCATTTCGGGTGGCCTGCGGCACTTCACCGGCTAGTTCCGGCAACGAACGGTCTCCCTGAGGGAGTCGTTGCGCCGGCGACAAAATACCTGGGAGCGACAAGTTCATTCGCGAGGGGAAGAAAATGGGTTGCCTGTCCAGCCGTGAACCTGGATCCGTGATGCCGTAGGTCGCCGCCTCCATCCCGGACGGCGGATACCGACCGGCCCGAGTGGACGGCGGTCCGGCCGCCGTCGATCGACTTACCGCGGCGCAACCTGGGCAGCGTGCACACTGGGCGCGGTCGTTGCCGCAGCGCCGATCCCCGGCCGAAGGAGACGTACGTGAGGGAAGTCCGGAACGGCCGGGTGGCCGCCCGCGCCGGCCGGGGCCTGCTCGCGCTCGGGCTGACCGCAGGGTTGCTGTCCGCGGCGTCGTTCCATGGAACCTCCGCGCTGGCCGA
>CAXSEW010000434.1:0-4224 GCA_964236185.1 uncultured Nakamurella sp.
GTTGCGCGTCGTAGTCGAAGTCCTCGAGGGTGGCGGGGCTGGGCAGGCTGGCGAAGCGGAGCCGGCCGGTCAACCGGCGCGCTTCGGTAGCGGCCACTTCGATGCCGAAGAGCCGTTCCATGGTCGCGGTGGCGGACAGATCCTCGGCCTTCGCCTGGTCCAGGACGGCGGGTAGTGCGGCGGCGGCGTCGGGCAGTCGCAGGTAGTTGAGGTGGTCCCGCAGCTGCTGGTAGCGGCTGGCTTCACTGGTGGTTGTCATGAGTAGTGTTCCTTCGCAACAGGTGTGGGTGGTCAGGGCAGCGTGCGGCGGCGGGCCGCCGCTTGGGCGTACTGGTTCAGGTCGACCACCGAACCGGCCTGGGCGGCCGGAGGGTCGCCCCGCAGGATCGCGGCGGCTTCGCGGGCGGCGGGGCCGGGTGGGATCCGTCGTTTGGATCGGTGCGGCGCGGCGGTGCTGAACGCCGACAGGGCGGCGGTGTTCAACGCGGTGACGTGCAGGTCGGTGCGGACGCAGACGCCGGCGCCGTCCGGCCGGCGGGGGTGGACGGCGACGGTGACCCCGGCCGGTGTGGTCACAGCCAGGGTCACGCCGCCGAGGCGGTGCGTCACGGTGACCTGGTTGCCGGTGTGGGCGGGCGGGACGGAGTAGGTGTTGCCGCGGAAGGACACCAACGCCTGCGCCGACACCTTCCTGGTCACCGCGGCAACGGCGATCGGCGGGGTCTTCGGGACCGGGCGAAGCGGCTCGGCGGCGGCCAGATCGGATACGGCGCAACGATTTCCGGCCGCATCGACCCGTTTGCGTTGGTCGGCCACCTGCTGGCAGAACTCGTCCAGCGACTTCTGCGCCTGCGCAGCGGTCACCTCATCGGGCAGCGATCGCCACCACCGCTGCGCGGCGGTGTGGTTCGCCTTCTCCACGACGCCTTTGCGGTTCCCCCGCCGCGGCGGGCAGGGCCGCACCCGCACGCCGAAGTGCTTCGCGATCTGCGCGTAGGTGGCGGTGACCGCGCCGGTTCCGGGGTGCACCACAGCCGACATCCGGTCGAAGCGCCAGTCCTTGGTGACCCCGCCGAGCTTGACGGCGACCTGGTGCTGCGCCTCGGCGAGGTGCGGTTGCTCCATCGACTCGCACAGCACCCCGCGCCACTTCGACGAGTGGGACAACGCCCCCACCAACAGGTATGCGCGTTTGCCGGAGCCGTCCCACCCGGGCGGCGGGTCGGGCAGTTCCACCCAGTCCCACTGGGTTTCCTCACCCGCCGGGTGCTCGATCACCGCCGCCGGGCGGCCTGTCGTGGGGTGGCACGGCTCGCACGCCGGCCGCAACCCCCGCAGCCGCAACGCCCGAGTGAACGACGGATACGACCGGTCGTAGCCGAGCTTGACGACCTCGTCGTGCAGGGCGGTCGCCCACAGGTGCGGGTCCTCGGCCAGCCGGGCGGCGGCGTAGTCGACGAACCGGGCGAACTGGTCCTCCCCGGCCGGTGCACGCTGCCCGACCTGCCGTTTCCCGTCCAGGTAGGCGCGGACCGTCTTGCGGTCCCGGCCGACATGCCGGGCGATCGCCGAGATCGACCACCCCCGTTTGCGTAGTGCATGGATGTCCACGTCGTCCTCCTGTGTGAGCATGAGGCGGGGCCCTTCCGTTCCGCTGGTGTGTGGTCAGAGACCGCCAGCATCGGGAGGGTCCCGCCTCGTTCGCGGGAGCCACGCAGGTGGGGAATTTCAGTGAGCAGGTCTGGGGAAGTTCAGGTGAGCGCCATCAACGTCCAGCACCCTATGGTGGGCCAGGCCGGTGTCGGCCTGCCGGGCGAGTCGTGAGGTGGAGTGCGGACTGAGCGGCTCGATGTGATGCGGGAGGTGTCCCCACTGGTTGATGGCGGGAACAACGCCGCATCCAGGGTGCGGTCGTCGATAAGCTTCGGTGCACGACAGGAATGATGGGTCGTGGCCGTCACTTCCTCAGCCTTACGCAGCAGATCCTTGACATGCTTGTGGGTTACCTCCGTATCCAGAACTCGGCGCCAACGCACCAAGGTGCACGGCCCGCACAGCACCGAATCCGCCGCCGACTCGATGACGCGGGCGACGCCGTTCCGGTCGGTGATGGTCGCGACGCCGTCGGCAATGCTGAGCTGGTCGACGGTGAGCCGGGGTAGTTGCCGGCGCGGTGTGAATTGCCAACTTATTTGGGGCGGGTTTTGCCAGTACTGGGCAGGAACTCGGCCTCAACTGCGACCCGCACCACGCACCACCCCGTCGCCGCCTAATCGGTGGTGACGATCGTTCGCATCACCGGCGGCAACTTCCGACTCATCGAACGCTTCATGAGTCAGGTCGCCCGAATCATGAAGATCAGCAACCTGGACACCATCACCCGCGACGCCATCGAAGCCGCCCGCCAAGTCCTCGTAGTCGGTGCTTGACTTGGCCAGACAACCCGAACGAAGTGAGCCACTTAATTGGGTCAGGGGTATACAAGCCGCTGGAGGAAGCCGTCGAGGGTGGCCAGTTCCGTGGTGGTCAGCGGTGCGAACGATGCCGTCAGCACCGTCTCCATCACATCGGTCGCCTCTCGGTACAGCTGGGTTCCCCGGTCGGTTAGCTCGTGGCGCACTGCCCGTCCTGGACCGGACACGCGGCGCAACAACTCATGCGCCACCAGACGACCGGCCAACGCACCCATCGACTGGTCTGTTTGGAAGGTCAGCTCGGCGATCTTGTGCAGCGATGCACCGGGATTTTGGGTGAAGTGTCGCAGGGCATCCCACTGAACGAGGGTCAGTCCGAAGGTTTCCAGCGCCTCGTTGGCGGCGCGATGATGCTGCATCTGCAGCCGTTTGACCCACAGACCCGTCTCTTGCTTAGACCTTCCCACCAAGGCACCCTAGACCATGATGCTTGGATCATGATCCTTATATCAGCTTGCTTATCCCAGTAGGTTTGTATAGGTTGGTCCGATGGACATCAACACCACTGACACCGGTCGGGGAATCCCCTACCTCCTGCTGCACGGCGGTGCCGGCCCGATGAGCTTCGCCCAGTTCGGCGGACTACTCGCCCGACACGGACGGGTGCTGACCCCTACCCATCCCGGGTTCGCCGGCACCGACAGACCTGCTCGGTTGGACAGTGTCAACGCCTTGGCCGGCCGCTACCTGGACCTGCTGGACCAGCTCGACCTGACCGGTGTGTGCCTGGTCGGTAATTCCCTCGGCGGATGGATCGCCGCCGAAATGGCCATCATCGGATCGCCTCGGATCGCCGCGGTCGTCCTCGCCAATGCGGTCGGGGTGCAGGTAGCCGGCCACCCCATCCCCGACGTGGCGTCGCTGACACCAGCCGAATTGGCCAGCCGCGCCTGGTTCGACCCGTCGAAGGCGCCCGACCCGGCTACGCTCCCTCCCGCGGTGCAGGCCACGCTGCCCGGCAACATGGCGGCGCTGGCCGTCTATGGCGGCGCGATGGCCGACCCGACGCTGCTCGACCGACTCCCAGACATCACCGTCCCCGCACTCGTCGTCTGGGGACAGGCCGACCACATCGGAGACTTGGACTACGGCAAGGCCTACGCCGCCGCCATCCCCGGCGCCCGGTTCGAGGTGCTGGACCGCGCCGGGCACCTTCCCCAGATCGAAGCTCCGGAGGCCTTGCACATTCTGGTCCGCGACTTCGCTCAACAGCACCGTGCCCGCTTACCGGCCTGACCGACCAGCCCCGATCCCCCACGAAACGGTCGATACCCACGCCGAACGCTGCTTCAACAACAACCCCCTTTGATTCCACAGCACCGGAGGAACACCATGTGGCAGACCGAATACACCGCCGAGACCGACCTGACCCCGGAAACGATCTGGGACGCGCTGCGAGCTCTGGAAACCGGAGAGGTCCCGATGGCCAGCGGGGACCTGCGTGATCTGAAAGGGCCGTTCCAAGTCGGCGGCACCATCATCTCGACACCCGTCGGAATCGACGCCCTGACGTCGACGATCGTCGAACTCACACCGCGCCGCACTCTGGTCGTCCAGACCGACTTCAACGGCCTTCTGCTGCTGCTGCGCCACACCCTGCAACCACTGGCGAACAACGGAACCAAGATCACCCGGGAACTGCAGATCAGCGGACCGCACGCCGATCGACAAGGACCCGTCGCCGGACCCCGGATCAGCGAAGACTACCCACAAGCCCTCCAAGAATTGATCACCACCGCCCGCAGCCGAG
>CAXSEW010000435.1:0-4211 GCA_964236185.1 uncultured Nakamurella sp.
GCGGCGGAACGGTGGCGTCCATCTGCTCATTTTGGCACCAGGTACCCCTAGGGCACCAACAGCGCGTACCCGGGCTTGATCACGTTCTCGATGACGGCCAGACGCTGGTCGAAGGGCAGGAACGCGGACTTCATCGCGTTGATGGTGAACCAGCGGAGGTCGGTCCAGCCGTAGTCGAAAGCCTCCACCAGACCGAGCATCTCGCTCGTCATGGTGCACCCGCTCATCAACCGGTTATCGGTGTTGACGGTGACCCGGAAGCCCAGATCCTTCAGCAGCCCGATCGGGTGCTTGGCGATCGACTCCGCAGCACCGGTCTGCACGTTCGACGTCGGTGCCATCTCCAGCGGAATCCGCTTGTCGCGCACGTACGCCGCCAGCAGCCCCAGCTGGGCGGTGCCGTCGAAGGCGAGGGAGATGTCGTCGATGATCCGCACGCCGTGCCCGAGACGGTCCGCCCCGCACCACTGCAGGGCCTCCCAGATCGACGGCAACCCGAAGGCCTCACCGGCATGGATGGTGAAGTGGGCGTTCTCCCGGCGCAGGTACTCGAAGGCGTCCAGGTGCCGGGTCGGCGGGAAACCTGCTTCTGCGCCGGCGATGTCGAAGCCGGCCACCTCCTGGTCGCGGAACTTCACCGCCAGTTTCGCGATTTCGCTGGACCGGGCGGCATGCCGCATCGCAGTCAGCAGGGCCCGGACCCGGATGACGTGGCCCGCCGCCGTGGCGGCCACCATGCCGGCCGCGAAACCGTCGATGACCGCCTGCACCACCCCGTCGAGGTCGAGGCCCTGCTCCACGTGCAACTCGGGCGCGAACCGTACTTCGGCGTAGACGACGCCGTCGGCGGCCAGATCCTGCACGCATTCGGATGCGACGCGGATCAGCGCCTCGCGGGTCTGCATCACGCCGACGGTGTGCGAGAACGTCTCGAGGTAGCGCTCCAGCGAGCCCGAATACGCCGACTCGGAGAACCAGCGGGCCAGCTCGCCGGCGTCGGTGCTGGGCAGTTGGGTGTATCCGTACTGCTGCGCCAGTTCGATCAGCGTGCCCGGTCGGACTCCGCCGTCGAGGTGATCGTGCAGCAGCACTTTCGGAACGGCCCGTACCGTGTCGGCGGTCAGCTCGACGGGTGGGGAGATATCGAAGTCGGAAGAAGGAATGGCCATCAGCCGACGCTACCCGGGGCGGGCTGCGCGCCGGCCAACCACCGGCGAACGACAGAAGTGCTGGGCGTTGTGCAGTTCGGCTGCCCGTCACCGCGAGAGCGTCACCGTCCGGCGGTAGCGAGACACCGCGACAGCGAGACACACGCCCCACAGCAGGAACAGCAGATCCCAGAGCCCCAGATGCCAGGCCAGTGCATACCGATCGGCGCCCGGCGCCCGGACCACCCCGGTGAGCACCAGCGCGGCGCCCACCATGTTGGCCGCGCCGTAGATGGTGAGCACCGCCGCCGCAATCCGACCGGCGGTCACCACCCACCGGGGCCGCAGCCGTCGCCCGAGCCGGCCCGCCAGCACCAGCGCGAACGCGACACCGAGCAACTTCAGCAGCGCCGCGGCCAGCGCGAGCACCGTCGCCGGAGCCGTCGCGGATCGGGCCAGATCTGCGATCTGGCCGCCGACGGAGCGAATGCCGATGGTGCCGCCGAAGCTCCAGTACAGGCTGACCACGGCCGAGAATACGGCGACCGCAGCCGCGGCGTGCGCCCACCCGCGTCCCGGTACCCGTTGCGACGGCGTACTCCCGCTCATCTGTTCCACCCAGAACTGTTTGCGCTGCTCAACGTTCTGCGGACTGTCGGAGGTCTGTCCTACAGTCCACCACATGGCAGACCTGATCGTGGTGCAAGAACTGGTGAAGAAATTCGGTGGGACCACCGCGCTGGCCGGTGTGGACCTCGCGGTACCCGAAGGCACGGTGCTCGGCCTGCTCGGACCCAACGGCGCGGGCAAGACCACGGTCGTCCGCATCCTGGCCACTCTGTTGCAGGCCGACGGCGGGCGGGCGGAGGTGGCCGGGCTCGACGTCGCCACCCAGGGCGCCGAGGTACGCGCGATCACCGGGTTGACCGGGCAGTATGCGGCCGTCGACGAATATCTGACCGGCTTCGAGAACCTGGAGATGGTCGGTCGGCTGTACCACCTGGGCAAGAAGGAGTCCCGGCTCCGGGCCGGCGACCTGCTCGACCGGTTCGACCTCTCCGACGCGGCCAGGCGCCCGGCCAAGACCTACTCAGGTGGCATGCGACGTCGCCTGGACATCGCGGCGTCGCTGATCGCGCGGCCGCGGGTGCTCTTCCTCGACGAGCCGACCACCGGTCTGGACCCCCGCAGCCGGCAGGGCATGTGGGACTTCATCGAGGATCTGGTGGGCGACGGCACCACCATCCTGTTGACCACCCAGTACCTGGAGGAGGCCGATCGGCTGGCCAACCTGATGGTGGTGATCGACCACGGCCAGGTCATCGCGCGCGGCACCGGCGACCAGCTGAAGGCCCAGGTCGGTGGTCAGCGACTGGAATTCACCGTAGCGAACGGCGCGGATCTGCCGGCCCTGGCAGACCTGCTGGCTCCGCTCGGCCTGGACCGGCCGGCGATCGACGAGCAGAGCCGCACCGTCAGCCTGCCGGTGATGCGCGGCGCCGACGACCTGGCCGCGGCGCTGGACCGGTGGCAGGGCAGCGGCATCGAGCTGATGGACGTGGGCCTGCGCCGGCCCGATCTCGACGACGTCTTCCTGACGCTGACCGGCCACGAGGCAGAGGTCTTGGACACCGGGAACGACGCAGCGCCCACCAAGAAGAAGCCCGAGGTCGCGCGATGACCACGCTCGCCCAGAGTCTCGCCGACGGGGTCACCATCACCAAACGCAACATGATCAAGATCAAGCGGGTTCCGGACCTGATCGTGTTCTCCACGCTGTCGCCGATCATGTTCGTGCTGCTGTTCGTCTACGTCTTCGGCAGCGCCATCCCCATCCAGGGGATCAGCTATGCGGAGTTCCTGCTGCCTGGCATCTTCGTGCAGACCGTCATCTTCGGCAGCACCATCACCGGGTCGAGCCTGGCCGATGATCTGCAGAAGGGGCTGATCGACCGGTTCCGGTCGCTGCCGATGTCCCGGTCCGCCGTCCTGATCGGTCGCACCGTCGCCGACGTCGGGCTGAACATCGTGACGGTGGTGGTGATGTCGGTGACCGGCCTGCTGGTCGGCTGGCGCATCCGTTCATCGATCGGCGAGGCGCTGCTGGGTTTCCTGTTGCTGCTGCTCTTCGCGTTCGCGGTGTCCTGGGTGATGGCCATCATCGGGCTGCTGGTGCGGACGCCGGAGGTGTTCAACAACGCCAGCTTCATCGTCATCTTCCCGATCACGTTCATCGCCAACACGTTCGTGCCGACCAAGAACTTCCCGGCGGTGCTGCGCACCATCGCGAACTGGAACCCGGTGTCCTCGATCACCCAGGCCGCGCGCAACCTGTTCGGCAACACCGGTCTGGCGGTGCCGAACGTCTGGCCGCTGCAGCACCCGGTGGTCTACACCTTCATCTGGATCGTGGTCCTGCTCCTGGTCTTCGTGCCCCTTGCGGTCCGCACCTATCTGCGGGCCGCGGTGCGGTAGCGGCGGCTGGAACGCCGCGAGGGAGCAAGTGGCTGGGCGCGCGTCTTTCGCACGAGACGCGTTCCATTCCGGCGAGCGCGTCGCGTGGTCACGAGCGCTCCGCAACACGCTCAGCAGACCCTAAACGCGCTCGCCGCAGCGGGTCCGGCCCTTACGCCGTCGCGAGTCGACGGTAGCTGCGCGGGTCAGCCGCGCAGCATGTTCAGCACCAGCTCGCGCGCCGGGACAGCAGTGCCCGACGCCGCGATGTCGACGGCGTCGGCGAGGTCTGCCCGGGCGTCGGCGAACCGCTCCGGGGTGTCGGTGTGCAGTTCGAACAGCGGTTGCCCGGCGACGACCTCGTCACCAGGCCTGACCAGGCACAGCAGACCGGCAGCAGCCTGCACCGGGTCCTGCTGGCGGGCGCGGCCTGCCCCCAGCCGCCACGCCGCAGTGCCGACCGCCAGCGCGTCCACCCCGGAGACCACCCCGGTACGGTCCGCGACCACGACGTCCCGTTCCCGGGGCGCGGGCAGGGCGGCATCGACCGCTCCACCCTGCGCGGCGACCATCGCGCGCCAGCTGTCCATCGCGGCCCCGCCGGCGAGC
>CAXSEW010000436.1:0-4199 GCA_964236185.1 uncultured Nakamurella sp.
AGCAGCGTGGCCGAGGTCCCTGCGATAGTCCGGTACGCCGGCAGGACCAGTGCGACAACGGTCAGCACCGAGAGCGACGCCGCCACCCGACCGCCGAGGGTCCGGCTACGGGCCAGCGACTCCTCCTGGGCGATCATCGTCGAGGATTCGCGGGTCTGGCGGGCGGCGAGAGCCGACACCACGGCCGCGCCGAGACCGGTGAGGATCCCGCCGACCGCCCACCACAAGCCCGCACCGGCGGTCCACCGCGGAGCCGCGAAACCGGCGTTGGGCACCGACGCACTGGACACCAACTGGCCGAGCAGATATAGCGTCTGTGTGGCGGCGAACACCAACGGCAGCCAGCCGACCGACGCCACCGCACGCCCGGCCGCATCGAGTGCCGGCACCAGCCAGAGCACGGCCGCCACCAGCGGCACGACGGCCGCCAGCAGAAACGGTGCGGCCAGCGGCGCGGAGGCGGAAAATCCGCCGGGCAGCACCGGGTCGGCCCCGCCGTTGTACCGCAGCTGCGGCAGCCGCCAGGCGGCCAGCGCCGCCGCTCCGGTCAGCAACGACAGCGCGGCGCCGATCCAGCGGGTGGCCCGCACCACGGAGATCGACGGGACGTCGTAGTCGTCGACCAGCGGCACCGTGTTGCCGAGCAGGCCGGCGGCAGCCAGCGCCACGGCGCCGGCCAGCCCGACCCATACCGACGCGGTGAGCTGGACCGGCGCGCCCGACAGCCGGACCAGCACGGCGGTCAGCAATGGAACAGCGGCGGTCAACGCGGCGCCGCCCAGCAGGGCGGCGGCGAGCCGGCGGGGTAGCACCGCCGCGATCAGCACGGCGATCGTCGCCACCAGCGCCACCGCCAGGGCACTGCCGATGCCGGCCAGTCCGAGCTCGGCCGGTAGATAGCGAGCTGCCAGATAACCGCCGCTGTAGGGCAGACCGAGCGAGCCGGCCAGTAGCAGCAGGACGCCGACGAACCCGGCCACGACCAGACCGTTGTTGCGGGCGGATCCTGCGGCGTCGGATCCCGGGCCGGCCATCGGTCCGGGAGCGTCACCGGCCGTCTGCACCTCCCATGCCTGGGCCAGCAATTCCGGTCCCTGCTCAGTTCGGGTTGCCGGCTCGGTTCCGGTCGGCGCCGCGCTTCCGCTCGCCGCACCTGGCGGTGGCTCGAAGATCGGCGCGGAACCCATTGCCAATCGGTCGGCCAGCGCCCGCCCTGCCAGTACGCCGGCGATCACCAGCAGCACGTCGCCGGCCACCAGCACACCGGCGCCGGCGGCCGCGGTGAACGGCTGGGCCCGGGTGGTCAGCTCGTAGAACAGCTCCGGACGGACCGCCGAGTTGGGGTCGGTGAACACGCTCAGGTCCGACAGCACACGGCCGACCGCCGCCACGCCGGCGCCGGCGCACAGCCCCAGGCCCAGTAGCGGTCGTCGCCCTGCTACCGCGATCGCCACCACCGCAGGCAGCAGCAGGACCCACACGGCAGCATGTGCGGACCCGAGCGTCGATCCGTCGAAGGTGTGCGCGGAGCCCAGCAGCGCGCCCACGGCGACGAGGACACCGCCGGCGAGCAGCAGTCCCGACGGCACCAGCGCGGTGCTGCGGCCTCGACCGGGTTGGACTGGATTCACGTCCAGGACGGTAGCAACGCCGCGCGTTGGAAATCGGTTACCGTTCGTTTTCGGCCGGGAACGTTCCGGGCCGACCCGAGCGGAGGAACCCGTTGATCGACGCGCTGGCCTACGCCGTGCTGGCGGCCGGGTTGGCGCTCGGTGTCTGGGCGGGGATCCAGGCATCCCGCCGACTGCCCACCAACGACGCGCTGATGGTCGCAGCCCTCGTGCTGGAGGCGGCCGTACTGGTCCAGTCCGGGATCGCGCTGGCCCGTTTGTCCGGCGCCGGTCTGGACGAGCCGGTGACGTTCGGGGCCTACGCCGTCGGCATCCTGTTGCCGATACCGCTGGGCTTCTACCTCGCACGGATCGAACGGACTCGCTGGGGTTCCATCATTCTCGCCTTCACTTCGGTGGTCGTGGCCGTCATGATGCTGCGGCTGCTGCAGATCTGGCGGTCGGACGGTGTCTGAGTCGATGGACGGCGCCCGCTCGCCGGGAGATACCGGCGCGGACCCCGGCGAGGTGGAAGGACCACCGACGGGGCCTCGTCGCATTCTGATCGCGTTCTACGTCATCTTCGCGCTCGCGGCGACATCGCGGGGCATCGTCCAGGTCGCGACGACGTACTCCACCGCGCCGTTGGCCTACCTGCTGTCGCTGTTCTCCGGAGTCGTCTACATCGCCGCCGCGGTCGGCCTGGTCAGCAGCCGGCCGTGGTCCCGAGGGCTCGCCTGGGCCGCCTGCGGCACAGAATTGGTCGGCGTGCTGGTCATCGGCACCGCGTCGTTGATCGACCGGGCCGCTTTCCCCCACGACACGGTCTGGTCCCGGTTCGGTAGCGGGTACGGGTACTTCCCGATCCTGCTGCCCATCCTGGGTCTGATGTGGCTCTGGTACAGCCGGCCGGGTGCCGCCGACTGAGCTGTGATCCAACAGACATCGGAATGGTATTGACGCCTATTTACAACGGCGGCGCGCGGCGTACGTTCATCTGCAGGGCCTGGCGCCCAGTGGCAGCAAGAAGGAGAAATGCCCGAGGTGAGTGGGGAATCCGACCACAGCCCCGTCGGGAAAGTCGGCACCGTGACGGTGCCTATTCCGACAGGTGGCATGGGCGAAGTTCTGGTGTCGGTCCGCGGGGGGTCGGAAGCCTTCGCAGCTCTTTCCGATGGGCCCATCGGAAAGCACACCAGGGTCCTTGTTGTCGACATGGCGTCGGCCCGTTCGGTGATAGTCGTCACCGCATACTCATGAGGTCCTTGAAAGGATCGATCCATCATATTTTTCTGGCACGTTCCCGCACCCAACGAGGCACTCCTCATCTCGGGATCGAAACGGCAGTCGCAGGAAACGCAGTTCCGTATCGTCACCGGTCACGGCAGTTTCGTGGTGCCCATCAAGCAGAAGGCCCGCATCCTGTCCCTGGCGCTGCTCGAGGCGGAGATCGTCGAGGACTGCGTCACCATCCAGGGCATCCGGCTGAACATCCAGGCGGTCGCCGTCTTCAAGGTCGGTGACGACTTCGCCTCCATCGCCAATGCGGCCCGCCGTTTCCTGTCGGAGCAGGGTCGAATGGAAGAATTGATCGGACGGATATTCGCCGGACACCTCCGGTCCATCGTCGGTGCGTTGACCGTCGAAGAATTGATCCGCGAGCGCGACCGTGTTGCGCAGGAAGTGAAGGACGGCAGCCACGCCGAGATGGAAAAGCTGGGAATCGTCGTGGACGCCGTTCAGATCCAGGAAATCTCGGATATGACGGGATACATCAACAATCTGGCGGCGCCGCACGCCGCAGCCGTCGCGAGTCAGGCCCGGATCGCCGCAGCCAGAGCGGACCAGGAGGCCGCGCAACGCGAGCAGCAGGCCGTCGCGCTCAAGGCGGAATACGAACGCGACACCGCCATCAAGCGAGCCGGGTTCGTCGCCGAGACCGACCGCGCCAAGGCCAATGCCGCCCAGGCCGGTCCGCTGGCGGAGGCACAGGCGACGCAGAACGTCATCGAGCAGCAGACCGCGTTGGCGCAGCGGCAGGCGGATCTGGCGGCGCAGCGACTGGAAGCCGAGGTGCGCCGCCCGGCCGACGCCGAGGCCTACCGCCGCCGCACCCTGGCCGAAGCCGAGCGTGACCAGGCCGGCTTCTCCGCCGAGGGCGAGAGCTACCGGCGGACCACGGTGGCAGCCGCGGAGGCGCAGGCGGTCAAGGCGCAGGCCGAGGGCGAGGGCTACCGACGGACCACCGTCGCCAAGGCCGAAGCCGAAGCGATCAGGGTGCAGGCCGACGGCTCCGCCTACGCAGAGCGCGCCATCGCCGACGCCCAGGCGGCGGCCAACACCGTCCGGGCCAAGTCCCTGGAGGACGGCAACCAGGAACTGATCGCCGCCAACCATCTCATCGAGGTGCTGCCGTCACTGGTGGAGGCCGCAGCGCGCGGGATCGCCGAGTCGAACCTCACCATTCTCAATGGGGCGGACGGGGTATCGGAAATGATCACCGGCATCGTCGGCCAGGGCATGACGATTCTCGAGGCGCTGAAGCCGCGACTGCAGGCCGCGCCGACCCCGGCGTCGCTGAGCGGCGGA
>CAXSEW010000437.1:0-4193 GCA_964236185.1 uncultured Nakamurella sp.
CCCGCCTACCTACCTGTACGTGAGTCCGGGGGTGGTGAAGGTATACGGCTACGACCCGATGGTCGAGCAGGAGGACCCTGCGACGACGGTGCGCCGGGTCGTCCACCCCGACGACTACGAGCGGGTCCGGGCCGGTTACTGGGCCGAGGCGGCCGTCGGTCTTCGTACTCACACCGACTACCGGATCCGGCGTCCCGGCGGGGAGGTTCGATGGGTCAGGGCGACCAGCGGGCCGGTGGTCGACGCAGACGGGGTGGTGCGCCGTACCGCCAGCACCGCCGAGGACGTCACCGAGCAGGTCATGGCCGCCGAGGAGGCCGGCGCCAGCCACGCGTTCCATCAGGCGGTGATCGGCGCCTCGCCGGACCTGGTGTTCGTCTACGACCTGGCCACCCGTTCCACCACCTGGAGCAACCGGTCACTGCTGGAGCAGTTGGGCTACCCGACATCGGACCCGACCGCATCGGGCATCGGGATCGACAGCCTGATCCCCGAAGACGAACAGGCGCAGGTGACCGCCGCGATGGCGGCAGCTGCCGACTCCGCCGACGCCGAGGTCGTCCAGCTTGATCACCGGCTGCGGGCGGCCGACGGCACGGACCGTTGGTTCTCCCGCCGGATGACTGCGATGCGCCGTGATCACCACGGTCGTGCCACCGAACTCGTCGGCGTGCTCCGCGACATCACCGCCGCGATGGCCGCCGAACAGCACCTGCGCCATTCCGCCCTGCACGACAGCCTCACGGGACTGCCCAACCGGGCGTTGCTGATGGACCGACTCGACAGCGCCCTGGCCCGTTCGGAACACACCCATCGTGAGGTGTCGGTGCTGTTCTGCGATCTGGACGGGTTCAAGCGGGTCAACGACAGCGCCGGCCATGCGGCCGGGGACCAGGTGCTGTTGGAGACCGCCCGCCGGCTGACCAGTGCGCTCCGAGAGGGCGATACGGTGGCGCGGATCGGTGGCGACGAGTTCGTGATCGTTCTCGAGCCGTGGAACAGAAGGGGCGGCAGCGACCAGCCCATGAACTTCGCGGCCGACCGCGCCCTGGCGACCAGGGTCGCCGAACGGGTCCGGGTGGCCGTCCGTCAGCCGATCACCATCAACGATGTCGAGCACGGCATCAGCGTCAGCATCGGCATCAGCCACGGCGCCCTGCCGCCGGAGGGTCAGCACTCCCCGATCACCGCGGAACAGATCCTGCAGGACGCCGACACGGCGATGTACCGGGCGAAGAGCTCCGGCAAGGACCGTTCCGAGGTGTTCGAGCACCGCATGCGCACCGACGTCGCCGAGCGTGGCCGGGTGGAAAGCCTCTTGCGCCAGGCTCTGCGGCCCGCCGGAGCGCCTGAGCAGAGCCGTCCGGACGGCGCATCGGCCACCCCGGTGCTGAGCGCGGCCTATCAGCCGATCTTCGACGCGAATACCGGCTCGCTGGTGGGCTTCGAAGCACTTGCCCGGCTCGCCGATGCCGACCACCGCGCGATACCCCCGGACGTGTTCATCCCCATCGCCGAGGACACCGGTCTCATCCGCGGTCTGGGCACCCGGATGCTCGACCTCGCGTGCGGTCAACTCGCGACCTGGCTCCGGGAAACACCTGGCCACTCGAACCTGACGATGGCGGTCAACATGTCGGCGTTGCAGGCGCAACACGGGTCGTTGGCACAGGACGTCCACCAAGCGCTGACGCGGCACGGTCTGACCCCGTCCGCCCTGGTCCTGGAGCTCACCGAATCGACGCTGCTGGACGCCGCGCCCGCCACCATGGAAACTCTCAAAGGACTCAACGAGGAGGGAGTCGGCATTGCCATCGACGACTTCGGCACTGGCTACGCCAGCCTGCGGTACCTGGCGACCCTGCCGATCTCCGCGTTGAAGATCGACCGGTCCTTCACCGCCGGCCTTCCCGAAGACGCCGTGAGCCGAAAGATCGTCAACGCGGTCACGGGCCTCGCCGCAGATATGCAACTGGCCTGCATCGTCGAGGGCGTCGAGACCCAGGCCCAACGCGACTCGCTCCCCGAGGGCGTCCAACTGCAGGGTTACCTGACCGGCCGACCACAGCAGCCCCAGCTGCTGGACGTACCAGCACTGGTCGCCCACGGAGCAGCCGGTTCCGCAGCCACCTCGAACTAGCGTCAGCCCTTGACCGAGCCTGCGCTCGCCCCGCGGATGAAGTAGCGCTGGAAGACGAAGAATACGACAGCGACGGGGATCGTCATCAGCAGCGCGGCGGCCAGCTTGAACGGGAATTGGTTCGCGGAGCCCTCGCCGCCGGCCACCAGCGTCGCCACACCGGTGGTCAGGGTCAATAATTTCGGGTCATTGGTGGCCACCAGGAAGTCGGTGAAGTCGTTCCACGACGCCTGGAACGACAGGATGGTCAAGGTGATCAGCGCTGGGCGGGCCATCGGCAGCACCACCGACCAGAACACCCGGAAGGTACCGGCGCCGTCGATCCGGGCCGCTTCCTCCACCTCGGCCGGGATGTTGATGAAGAACTGCCGCATGATGAAAACGCCTGCGGCGTCGGCCAACAGCGGGATGATGAGCCCGAAGTAGGTGTTGAACATCCCGAGCTGGACCAGCACCAGGTATTTGGGGATCAGCAATACGATGCCGGGAATGGCGAGCACGGCGACGATGGCGCCGTTGACCACACTGCGCCCGCGGAAGTGCAGGCGCGCCAGGGCATAGCCGGCGAGCGAGTCGAAGAATACCCGGCCGACGGTGACGAACAGCGCGACGATCGTGGAGTTGGTGAACCAGCGGGCGAAATCGGCATCGCCGAGTTTCGAGAACGAAGCGGTCGTCCACGTCTCCGGAATGGGGTTGAGCGGGTTGGTGGTCGCGTCCACGTCGGTCTTGAAAGAGGTGCTCAGCTCGATCAGGAACGGGTAGATGTAGATCAGCGCGAAGATGATCAGTACCAGGTAGGCGAGTATCTGCAGGGCGATCTTCCTGCCGCTGCGGGGCATCTTCTGCGAGTCCGGCTTCTCCAGCGGAGCCTGGGACCGGGTGGCGACGGAGGTGCTCATCGGTCGGACTCCGTTCGGGGCGCTACTGCGGTCGGCTGGATCGAGACGTTGCCGAGTGGGCCTGATCCGCCGGTGGACGGGCCGGCCGGCGCGAGCCGACGGCGTCGTGGGAGGGTCTTGCGCTCGTGCATGACAGCCCGTTGGATCAGGTTCATCACCACGATGATGATCACCAGGATGAACGAGATCGCCGCGCCCTGACCCCATTTTCCATTGGTGAAGGAGGTCTGGTACGACAGGAACGCCGGCGTCAGGGTGGTGCCGGACGGTTTGCCCTGCCCGGTCAGGTAGACCGCGTCGAACACCTGCCAGGTGCCGATCAGGCCGAGGGTGATGACGAGGAACAGCGTCGGCCGGAGCGCTGGCACGATGACCTTGCGGAAGGCCTGGAAGCCGGTGGCCCCGTCGATCGATGCGGCCTCCAGCATATCGTCCGAGATATCCTGCAGCGCAGCGAGAAACATCAGCATGAACGTGCCGCCGGTGGTCCAGACGGCCAGGAAGATCAAGGTGCACATCGCGATCGACGGGCCGGAGAGCCAGTCGTAGAAGGTCAGCCCGAGGAAGTGGTGCCCGGTCAGCCAGGTCGGCGGCTTGGTGGAGTCGATGATGCCGAGCCCGGCGAGGATCAACTGCAAGACGCCGCGGGAATCGGAGAACCAGGTGGGTCCGTTGATGCCGAACCACTTGAGGACCGCGTTGACCACACCGGTTCCCGAGAAGAGGAACAGGAACACCGTGACGACGGCAACGGAGGAGGTGACCGACGGGAAGTAGAACGCCGTCCGGAAGAATCCCTTCCCCTTCAGCCGCCGGCCGTTCAGAATCATCGCCAATCCCAACGCCAGCATGGTCTGCAGCGGCACCACCAGGATCACGTAGTACATGTTGTTGCGCAGCGAGGATCCGAGATTCTTCTGAGAGAGGCCCTTGGTGACCAACAGCGCCTTGTAGTTGTCCATACCTACGTAGCTCGCGTTCAGGGGCGAGCCTTTGCCGCTCCAGTTGGACACCGAGACCCACAGTGCCACCACGGCCGGAAGCAGCAGGAAGACCGTCAGGATGATCACCACGGGTGAGATGAACAGCCACCCGGCAAGTCCCTCGCGGCCGCGAGTGCCGCCCTTCCGGTTCTCCGCTGTCGGGGGAGG
>CAXSEW010000438.1:0-4183 GCA_964236185.1 uncultured Nakamurella sp.
GTCGACGACGACGTCGACGGCGTGGATGACGAGCTGCTGGTTTGCGAGCTGCTGGTCTCCGGCAGCGCGCGGACGAAGGTCACCTTGCGACTCACGGCCGGTGTCCCGGCCGCGTTCTTCACCGTCAGCGTGTAGCTGTGTCGCTCCGCCGAGCAGGCGAAGGGCAGCACCGTCTCCGGCGACGACGTCGGCACACCGTCCGGGTCGTACGGCTCCTTCGAGGCGTCATCGCCCTTGATGTCCAGACCGATCCAGGCCTGCTTCGCGTTGCTGCTGCTCCAGACCAGCGGGATGTCGACCGAGCTGTTCTGCGACGTGCACTGCACATTGCCGCCGTCGGGTACCAGCGACGAAAAGAAGGAAGTAATCGTCGGGGCCACCACGGCGGGCGGCGACGTCGTCGATGCCGAGGTGGAACTCGACGTGCTGGTCGTCGGTGGCGTGCTGCTGGCACTGGACGAGCTGCGGGTGGAGGTTCGCGAGGAGACGCTCGACGACCGACTCGACGCGGACACCGGGGGGACGACAGCGGGGGAGCTGGTCGTGCTGGACGCCGCCGGCTGGTTCTGTCCGGTCCGCGCGATCAGGTACACGCCGGTGGCCACCAGCAGCACTAGCACGATGGCGCCGGCAATCCACCAGGCCCGGCGGTCGGGACGGTCGGGCGGCCCGGCGCGACGGTCGTCGATCACCGGAGGTCTGCCGACCGGCGACCCGCCCACGGGCGGACCGGCAACCGGCGGGTAGAGGGCGGGATCCGCCTGCCCATAGGCATCGGCAGGGCCCGGCGAGCGTTGGTCGCCTGCCCAGGCGCCCCACTGGCCCGTCGCCGATCCCGTCGCAGCACCGGCCGGCGGCCCCGCCACCGCGGGGTTGCGGGTCGGTGCCGGCATCGCGCCGGTCGCCGGCAACCCACCCGTGTCCGGTGGGGCATCTGCATGCCGACCCGCGGCGGCCACCATCCCGGCAACTCCGGCCGCAGCGATGCCGGCGCCGGCCACCGCGCCGGCCACGCCGGCCACGCCGGATCCGCGACGCGAACCGTCCATGTCGCTGAGCGTCTGGGTGGGGGAGTAGGCCAGCGGCGCCGGCGCGGACGGGAACTCGGTGACGGGCAGGCCGAGTTCCCGCTGGATGTCCTGGAGAGCGGACCCGAGCGCCTGGCCGTCGGCCGGTCGCTCCGCCGGCGCCTTCGCCAGACCGGCGGCCAGCAACCGGTCCAGCGACGCCGGTACGTCCGCGCGCCCGGTCGGCGGCGGGATCTCCGTCATCACCTTGTTCACCAGCGCGTAGATGCCGGTGGCCGACGGCACCACGAACGGTGTCCGGCCGGCGACCAGGGTGTAGAGCGTGGAGCACAGGCTGTAGATGTCGGTCGCCACCGACGACGGTTTGCCTTCCAGGGCTTCGGGTGCGGCGTGGTTGATGGTGAACGAGGACGCCGTCACGGTGGACATCTTCTGGTCGTCGACCGAGGAGATGCCGAAGTCGGCCAGCTCCGGTTCACCGAACTCCGTGATCAGGATGTTCTCGGGCTTGATGTCCCGATGCAGTACTCCGGCGCTGTGGGCGTAGGCCAGCGCGGCGGAGATCTTGACGCCGATCCGCAGCACGTCGGCCACCGGCAGTGCGCCGCGGGCCCGCAGTCGCTCGGACAGCGAACCGCCGGCGCACAGTTGCATGGCCAGGAACGGGGATCCGTCGTCGGCGAAGCCGGAGTCGAACAGCGTGACGATGTTGGGGTGGGTGCCGACCCGACCGTTGGTGGCGCACTCCCGCCGAAACCGCAGCTTGGCGTCCGCGCCGGCCATGTGGACGGCCAGCACCTTCAGCGCCACGTCACGCAGGACCGACTCCTGGACGGCCCGGTACACCGTCGAGAAGCCGCCGCGACCCAGCACCGTGAGATCGCGATACCCGGGAACCTGCATGATCTCCTCGGACGTCCCTTCTCGATTGTCTGTGTGGCGTCTGTCTGTGTGGCGTCGATTGTCTGTGGCATCGATCGAACCACGTGCGCACAGCTGGGGCCCGCCGCCGTGGTTCCCGGTGTCCAGGACGCATCACTGCCTCCCGCGTAGGTGGCTGTGACCACTGTCACCTGAATCGAGTCAGTCTTCGCGGCGTCGGTGCCCTGTCGCGCAGCCGGCAGCACAGCCTGCCCTAGAGTGATCACTCTCACGCCGGCCACGTCGGCCATCGACCAGCGCCGGTCGTCTCGTGGATCCCGGCGCCGAGCAAATGCGCACCGCGCAGTGGATCAGGAGCTGTATGAACCAGTTGTCATTGGCTGCCGCCGAAGGATCGACGCTGAGCCTCAGTGGCAGCGACCGCACCATCGTCATCGCCGTCGGCCTCATCGCCATCATCGCGCTGGTGATCTCCTTCGTCCTGCGGGTCGCCGTGCTGAAAGCCGGCACGGGTACGCCGAAGATGCAGGAGATCTCGGCCGCCGTACAGGAGGGTGCAGCCGCCTACCTCGGGCGGCAGTTCCGCACCCTGAGCGTCTTCGTCGCCATCGTCTTCGTGCTGCTGTTCGTATTGCCGGCCGACTCCACCGGCGAGCGGATCGGCCGCAGCGCGTTCTTCCTGGTGGGTGCCGGGTTCTCCGCCGGCATCGGCTACACCGGGATGTGGCTCGCCACCAGAGCGAACGTCCGAGTGGCTGCCGCCGCCAACGGCGAGAGCCGCGAGCGCGCCATGCAGATCGCCTTCCGCACCGGTGGCAGTGTGGGGCTGGCCACCACCGGTCTCGGCCTGCTCGGCGCCTCGGTCGTGGTGTTCGCCTACGTCGGCGCGGCGCCCCGGGTGCTCGAGGGCTTCGGGTTCGGCGCGGCCATGCTCGCCATGTTCATGAGGGTCGGCGGCGGTATCTTCACCAAGGCCGCCGACGTCGGCGCCGACCTGGTCGGCAAGGTCGAGCAGGGCATTCCGGAGGACGACCCACGCAACGCCGCCACCATCGCCGACAACGTCGGGGACAACGTGGGCGACTGCGCGGGTATGGCCGCCGACCTGTTCGAGTCCTACGCGGTGACGCTGGTCGCGTCACTCATCCTGGGCAGTGCCGCCTTCGGCAACAAGGGGCTGGTCTTCCCGCTGATCGTGCCGGCACTGGGCGTGCTGACCGCCATCATCGGCGTCTACATCACCAAGGCCCGACCGGGCGAGAGCGGTCTGGCGACGATCAACCGGTCGTTCTACATCTCGGCCGCCATCTCCGCGGTGCTCTGCGCCGTCGCTGCGTTCGTCTACCTGCCGAAGAACTTCGCCGCGCTGAACGTGCCGGCGGTCGCGGCGCTGCCAGGCAACCCAGCGGTCATCGCCATCTCCGCGGTGATCATCGGCATCGTGCTGGCCGTGGTCATCCTGTGGCTCACCGGCTATTTCACCGACACCAATGCCAAGCCCACCCAGGATGTCGCGAAGAACTCGCTGACCGGCGCGGCCACGGTCATTCTGGCCGGTATCTCGGTCGGCTTCGAGTCGGCGGTCTATACGGCCCTGGTCATCGCGGCCGCGGTGTACGGGGCCTTCCTGCTGTCCGGATCGCTGGCGGTCGCGCTGTTCGCCATCGCCCTGGCCGGCTGCGGTCTGCTGACCACCGTCGGCGTGATCGTCGCCATGGACACCTTCGGCCCGATCTCGGACAACGCCCAGGGCGTCGCCGAGATGAGCGGCGAGGTCTCCGAGGAGGGCGCCAAGATCCTCACCGATCTGGACGCCGTCGGCAACACCACCAAGGCCATCACCAAGGGCATCGCGATCGCCACCGCAGTGCTCGCGGCGACCGCGCTGTTCGGCTCCTACTCCAATGCGATCGGCCAGGCGCTGGACACCGCCGGCACCACAGCAGCCGACGCAGCGCTGACGGCACGGACCTTCGTCCTGACGGTGATCTCGCCCGGCACCCTGGTCGGCATGCTGATCGGCGCAGCGGTGGTGTTCATGTTCTCCGGCCTGGCCATCAACGCGGTGTCCCGGGCAGCAGGCGCGGTGGTCCGCGAGGTCCGCCGCCAGTTCCGGGAGATCCCCGGGATCATGGAGGGCATCAACAAGCCGGAATACGGCAAGGTCGTCGACATCGTCACCCGCGACTCGCTCCGCGAGCTGGCCACCCCCGGCCTCCTGGCGGTTTTCGCGCCGATCGCCGTTGGCTTCGGGCTCGGTGTCGGGCCGCTGG
>CAXSEW010000439.1:0-4174 GCA_964236185.1 uncultured Nakamurella sp.
TCGAAGTAGTGAAGAAGGCGTTGGACGGGCTGTCCGCGCCCGAGCCGGCCGCCGACGGCACCCCCGACCCCCGCACACCCGGCAACCGCCGCGCCCACGCCCTGGTCGCCGCGCTCCGCGGGTACCTCAACGCCGGCGCCGGACCCACCCACGGCGGGGAGAAGCCGCACCTCACCGTCACCGTCCAGTGGGACGCGCTCACCGGGCTGCTCGGCGCCGGGACCACCGACACCGGCGGCCGGCTCACCCCCGCCCAAACCCGCAGGTTGCTGTGCGACGCCGAGATCATCCCCGCCGTCCTGGGATCCGACGGGGAGGTCCTGGACATCGGCCGAAAAAGCCGGGTCGTACCCGCTAGCATCCGCCGAGCCGTCGCGCTCCGCGACCGCGGCTGCATCTGGCACGGCTGCGACCGCCCGGCGGGCTGGACCGATGCCCACCACGTGCAACATTGGGCCGACGGCGGCCCCACCAGCTACGACAATCTGGTCCTGTTCTGCCCATATCATCATGCGCAGATTCATCGTGGCGAATGGACCGTCCGGATGGAGAACCCGCACCGACCGGAATTAATTCCACCGAAATGGATCGACCCGCAACGAAGACCGCGAAGCAACTGGCTCCACCATCTCGAATAACGCTGCGATCGTCACCCGGGCACGCGCACCTCGCTGCACCCCGAAATGGTTTTCAGTACACCGGCATGATCCGAATTCATCCGCCCACCCGCACTGCCCAGCCGACCCCAGAACCCCAGTGGTTCCCCGAAGCGCATGCCTGCGGTGGCGTTGATCGCATTCACACGAGCATCGACAGCGCAGTTGTGCTGGGGCGTGTAGCTGGTTCGCCGCAACGGTGGTCGCCTACAGCTTGTGGTGGCCAAGTTGAGGATGCGACTCAGCGCCTGAGGTCTGCGAGTGACGAGTGATAGGTGTCCGGCAGTGCAGAAGCGCCGGGCGCCAGCGTCTTCGCTTGCGCCTCCTTCGCAACGGCGTACCCAGCGTCGGCAGTGCGGGCATCAGCCACGGCGCCCTGGGCGGAATCAACCAGCGACTGTCGATCGGCGGCTTGGACCGATAGCGTGCTCACCTGCTCCTGCAGAATCGCGAGAGTCCTTGCATAGATCTGTAAAGGCCATGACAGGGCAAGCAAGCCAAGCCAGGGATGTCGTATCCACATGTGGCGGCAGGTGTTGCTGCCAGGCGCGCCGAGCCAGAACGAGTTCGGTAGCGATTGTGGATGACTTGCCGGACGGGGATGGCCTCGTTCAGGACTGTGTGCGGGCTCTTTCCACCAGGTCGACAGTGGCGCGGGGATCCGCGACCTGCACGACCAGCCGGGCATAGGTGTCGTCCTGCAGTTCGATCACCACAGCCTTCGCGTTGTCGTGCACGTCCCAGAACACCCGCTCGCCGTCCTGGCGGAAGGTTCCGGCCACGATGACGCCCGGTATGCGCGCACCGGCCAGCTTCAGCCCCTGACCCTCGCTCACGATCCCGGGGTCGGACGTGGCGCCGCGGACGTGCGCCAGCGGAATGGTGAGCCGGCTCTTGAGTGACCAGAGCTTGTCCATACCCTCGACCTCGACCACGAGATCCTTGCCTACGACGCTGATCTGGGCCATCACATGCCTTCTTCCGTTGTGGTGTCGCATTGTTGGTAAGCGCCAGTGGTGCACAGTCGCCGATCCAGCCGCTCCCCCAGGATCGCCGTCGCGCGACGAGCGCTGGGAGGACTCTTGACTCCCGTCTGCGGTACGTCGTCCAGTTGCGTCAATGCCTGCCCGACGAGTGCCGCAACCTCCACGTCGGTGTGCCCGCGTTCCACCGCGGCGATGAGCAGCAGATCCAGGTCGGTGCCGATGGTCAACGTGTCCGTCGCGTCGCCCTGACCACTCACCGCTGCCTGGATGGCGGTGGGCAGTGTCGACTGCACGTATTCCTGCAGGACGGCCAGGAAAAGGCCCCGCTTGCTACCGAATTCCTTGTACAGGCTGCCTCTGTGCAGATTCAGCGCCTGCACCAGATCGTCGATCGACGTGCCCTCGTAGCCACCCGCGGTGAAGCAGAGCAACGCCAGCTCTAGAACCCGCGCCGTCGAGAAGCTCTTCGGTCTGGCCACACCGTCGACGCTAGTCTTAGAAGAACGATCAGTCAACAACTACTTCGGTGAGGGCTTTCACGTAGGCAGCCATGCCGCCGGGGGTCCGGCCGTCGATTCGCGCACTGGTCAGCACCGGGTGGCCAGCCGTACTGACCACCCGCCCACCCAGTGAGGTGATGCGCTGGACCAGCACCACATCCTCATGTTCGGCGAGCGGCGGAAAGCCGCCGGCTCGCCGGTACGTGTCGGCGCGGATACCCATGTTGGCGCCATGGATGTGCGGATGCCCGTCCTTGAGGTGGTACTGGCTCATCCAGCGGTTCATGCTGGACGGCTGCAACTCCTCCGCATCCGGACGCACCACACCCAGCAGTAGATCGGTGTCGGCACGCGCATGGCTCATGTGCTGGACGAGCCACTGCGCCGGGACCGCCGAATCAGCGTCGGTACAGGCGATCCACTCCGGACGGGCCGCACGGGGTGAAGCCAGCACGTAGTCGACGCCAGCCGCACGAGCCGCCCCGACGTTGCCGTCATCCCGGGTCAGCACCTCGACGCCGCGCCATTGGTCGACGACGGAGCGACTGCGGTCGGTGCAGCTGTCCAGCACCACCACGATCCGGGTCCGCGGCGCATCAGGTATCCGCCGGTGCAGCAGCGCTTCCGCGGCATACAACGCTCGCAAACACCGCGGTAACCGCTCCTGCTCGTTGCGGGCGGGAATGACAACGGCGAGTGCGGGCAGTCGTCGTCCGGCGCCCATCGCGTCGAGCGGCGGATCGACGTCGGTCATCGCAACCCGGATGCGGTGGCGACCGACACGGCCGGAGGCCTGGTGTAGACCTGCAGCAGGAAGTCCTCCTCGATGTGATCCACCAGTAGCGCAAGGCTTCGTCGCCGACGGAGCGCGGCGTGCACCTGGTCGCCGGTCAGGGGGTACTCCTGGACATGGTGGCGCCAATGGCAGGCAACCAGCACGCCGTCAGGCGTCAGGGACTCCACTGCCCGGTCCAGCAGCTGCTCGAGATCCGCAGCGCTGCAGTAATACGCCACTTCGGACAGCACGATCAGATCAAAGCTTCCTACCGGCCACCCCTGCGGTACGGCGAGGTGCTCGAACCGGACGCCCGGCATGTCCGCCAATCGTTGCCTGGCAACGTGCAGCGGCTGTTCGGCGATATCGGTCGCCACCAGCCGATCGCACAGCTTCGCCAGCGCCGCCGTCAGTACCCCGATCGAGCAGCCGGGTTCGAAACCGCTGGTGAAACGTCGCCGAGGCAAGCAGGCCAAGGTCAGATCCCGTTTGCGTTCTTCGTACCAGCGGGTGGAGAAGCCCCACGGATCAACCACATCACCGTAGAAGTCGTCGAAGAACCGTTGCGACAGCGAGGCTGTCGCAACCGGAGACGCAGTCTCGATGAACACCTCGAAAGTGCGGTCGAAATGCGCGGCGATCTCCGGCGGGAGAATCGCTTCGTCGCCGGCCGAATCCGACAGCGGTTCCGTCTGGCTGCGGTGGGCGCCGACAGCCGCCGACTTCGCTGCGACGTCAGCCGCCGTCAGGTCGACACGCACCAGTGCTGCGGGCAGCTGTTGCGGGACAGCCCAATGCCATGCCCAGATCGGGTACTCCAGCAGCGTCGCAGGGACTTTCGACGCGAGCGTTGCCGCGGCCTCGCCGGCGGCCTGGTGATCAGGATGACGATCACCCCGCCACGGCGCGACGACCAACGGACGAGCGCCGACCACCAACGGTTCGAGGGCCTCGACGAGTTGATGCTGATGGTCGGCCAGCCGGCCGTCGTCGAGGTTGACCAGTCGGACCACCGCACCGGGTGCCACCGCAGCCAGGGCCTGAAACACCTCTCCGCGCCGGAGAGTCCGGAGATCGGCCGCGGTGTGGGTCGGCGACTGCGGATGGGAGCGCTCGCCCAGGGTCGCGATGACGACAGCGGCGGGCAGACCCAGGCGGGTGGCCGCCGCCAGCAGACCGCCGGCACCGAGGCTCTCGTCATCGGGGTGCGCTGCCACGACCACCAGCTGGTCGAATTGCTCCAGCCGCAGGCGCCGG
>CAXSEW010000440.1:0-4169 GCA_964236185.1 uncultured Nakamurella sp.
CGGCGGCGGTGGTCCGAACCCCGCCCGCCGGTCGGTCCAGGATGTGAGAATCGGAGCACCAGTGAGCGCTCGCGCGAAGGACCGTTCAACATGACCGCACCCCGTCCCGCCTGGCTGGTATCCCGATCCCGCCGGCGCGCCCGGGATCCTGCGGTGGTGGGACGGGGCGGTGTGGACCGATCACACCGACGCTGCATCTTCGGCCCTGTCGGTGCCGGTCGAAGCGCCCTGGCCGGCGGCCGCTGAACGTTCGCCGATGACCGAGCAGACCATCTTCGTCAGTCAGCGGCGCAAAATCATCGAGTTGACGAATCAGTATTCGATCTTCGGGCAGGACGGCGGGCAGATCGGCAGCGTGATGGAAGTCGGTCAGAGCGCAGCGAGGAAAGCGCTGCGGCTGCTGTCCGACTTCGACCAGTTCATGACACACCGGCTCGAGGTCCGCGACGCCCACGGCCGCCCGCTGGTGCTGCTGACCCGCCCCGCAAAGGTCTTCGAGCCCACCCTCGTCGTGCAGCGCGCCGACGGCGCCGAGATCGGACGGCTGGTGCAGCGCAACGTCTTCGGCAAGATCCGGTTCGGCATGGAGGTGGGCGGCGCGGAGATCGGCTCGCTGAATGCGGAGAACTGGCGGGCGTGGAACTTCTCCATCCACCGGCAGCAGCGGAACCGAGGAAGCCCGGATCACCAAGACTTGGGAAGGTCTGCTCACCACGCTGTTCACCACCGCCGACACCTACCTCGTGCAGATCCACTGGCCACTGCCAGACCCGTTGCGCTCGTCGGTGGTCGCCTCCGCGCTGACCGTCGATACCGCGTTGAAGCAGGATTCCCGCGGGTTCAACTAGCGCGGGTTCAACTAAAAGGGCCGGTCGGCCCGGTAGTGAGCGGGCTGCCTTCGGTGAGGTAGCCGTCGCTGAGGATGTCGACCCGCAGCCCGCCGCGGTGGATGAGTGCTCGCAGGAGTCCTGGCCCGTGCAGTCGTTCCAGGTGGGCGCAGGGTTCGGCCAGACGCAGGCCGCGGCAATCGATGTCGCCGATGTGGAAGTCGCGCCCGACGAGCGCGTTGACGTCGATCCCGCGGGTGAGGACGTTGCGCCGGGTGGCGGCGAAATCCAGGGCGGCGTCGCGCGCGGTCAGTTCTTCGACCACCTCGGCGGCGATCAGGGTCAGGTCGTAGCCGGGCCGGTGCCCGCCGCGCGGGCTGAACGTGCCGGCTCCGTCGGCGTAGCGGTCGCCCTCCAGGCCGCGGCCGGCGACGGCGCGGACGCGCGTCACCAGCTGCATGGGCACTTCGGCGACGGGTGCGACGGCGAGCAGCTCCACCACGCCGGTCAACGTGCGGCCTGGCGGTGCGACGGGGAGCACGGGATCGAGTGATGCGACGGCGTAGGCGCTGCTGATCTCGAGGTCGGCCGTGGCGCGTCCGAGCAGCGCCGGATCCTGCGGGCTGAGAACGACGCCCGGCGGTGTCCCGAACGCGAGGACGGCGACCTGCCGCCGCGGGCCGTCGGCAAGGGGGCTGTCGACGTCGTCGACAATGGCTATCCACCAGCCGGCCCATTGGAAAGAGCGAAGATCGGCGATGGGAACCATGCCGAAGTCGCGCCGGCGAGCCAGCTCTTCCAGGACGCGAGCGCGTGGGTCACCGGCAGGCCGTCGAAGCCGGGGAGTTCGGCGAGCGGCACTTGCGTGACCGATGACAGGCAGGCGGCAAGGCCACGCACCAGTGGGCCGGCCGATCCGCCGGGTAGGTCGATCTCGATCATTTCTGCTCCGGAGTCTCGACGGATGGTAGGACTCCATCATCGGGGTGCCTACCGGTGGTGCCCTCAGGCTCGATCGGCCGGACGGGGCGGGAATCGCGGCCAGGACGGTAGTAGCGGTTCCAGCCGGGACAGCTGCTCTCGGGAGATCCATGACGGGTTGGAGCCCATCGGAATTCGCTGCACCTCCAGGTCGTCGATGGCGGTCGACTTCAATTCTGCGTCCGTCACCGGTGAATCGAGCAGCGGGATGTCGACGAATACCGCGTGGTTCACCGCGCGCCGGGTGCGCTCGTCCAGCCAGCGCGACGACGCGTCCGGTGCAGCGGCGGCAGGTTCGTCCCGGACTCCGGCGGTGACGTGGCCCAGACCCCAGATGCCGCGGGCCAGCAGCCGGCCGTTGCCCGACACCCACAGCGCGATCCGGTCACCCGGTTTCATCATGGCGCTGCGGTAGTTCCCGACCACGCTGAGGCTGTCGACCCTGTCGCCGCCCGCCGCCAGGTATCCGGCCAGGTCCCACTTCGCCGGGTTGCAGCGCACCACCCAGCTGCCGAGCGTCTCCGCGGTGATTGCTGTCATGCACTCAGCGTTCCCTCAGCGGGGACCGGATAATCTGCCGCCGGTCGCCGTACGGTGGTGATCGTGGAGCGGTGGGACGTGGTCATCGTCGGTGCCGGACCGGCCGGGTGCGCGGCCGCCGCGCGCCTGTTGCAGTCGGACCCCGCGTCCCGGGTGCTGCTGCTGGACCGGTCGGACTTCCCTCGCGACAAGGTGTGCGGTGACGGCATAGCCGCCCAGGCGGTGTACGCCCTCACCGAGGTCGGCCTGGACCCTGGGCAGCTGACCGCCGGGTATCCCCGGTGCCCACGGATCCGGCTGCAGTCGCCGGCCGGCCGCACGGTCGAGAGAACCGTGAAGCAGCCGGGTTTCGTCATTCCACGGCGAGTGTTCGACGCGCGTCTGCTCGCCGCTGTGCAAGCCCGCGGGGCGGTGTTCCGACGGCAGTCGGTGCGCACACTGACCCGCACCGCCGACGGCGTGGTGCTGGACGGGTCCCTCACCGCCGGCGTGGTCATCGGCGCGGACGGCGCGGAATCGACCGTCCGCCGGTTGGCCGGGGTAGCGACCAACCGGGTCGGGCACGTGGCGCTGGCCGTCCGCGGGTATGCGCCGGAGCTGGCCGGGCAGAACGGCGCGCAACTGCTGCGGATGACCCAGAACCGTTGGCCCGCCTACGCCTGGAGCTTTCCGCTGGGCGACGGAACGGCCAATGTGGGCTACGGCGAGGTACTCACCGAAGTACCGGTCAGCCGAGCGGACCTGGTGGCGCGCCTGCACCAACTGCTGCCCGGCGTCCAGCCGTCGGACATCCGCGGCCATCGGCTGCCGCTGTCGACCGGGCGACCGCGGGTGCCCAGCGGCCGGGTGCTGCTGGTCGGCGACGCGCACTCCCTGATCAACCCGCTGAGCGGCGAGGGCATCTACTACGCCGTCCGATCCGGGTTCGCGGCGGCTGACGCTACCCCATCCGGAGCCGGCGCCGGGGACCTCTACCGGAGACTGCTGCAGGCGCGGCTCGGCACGCACCTGCGCCACACGTCGTTACTGGCCAGATTGACCCGTCGGACCGGGCCCATCGACGCCGGGGTGGAGGCAGCCCGCCGGAACCAACGGGTCTTCGACGATCTCGTCGACGTGGCACTGGCCGACGGCCGGATCACCCCGCGGCTGGTGGGCGGGCTACTGGCCGCCTATCCGCACCGGCGCGCCGGTTGACCCATTGGTAAGCCCATCAGCCGCCCAGCGCGGCGGGCGGCATCCGCTGCGCCACCTGGTCGACGGCGTCGAGGACCTCGTCGATGGTGATTTCCAGCAGCGCCGGATCGGGCTCGGCGCCGTGCGGGTCTCCGGTCCCGTCGCCGTGCCACAGCACCACGTGACGCGGATCGACCGGCGGCCCCCACTGACGGGGTGGAACCGGCCCGAACAGCAGCACCGACGGCGTACCGAACGCCGAGGCCAGGTGCGCGACGCCGGTGTCGCCGCAGACCACCAGCCGCGCCGCCGCGACGGCTCCGGCCAGCCCCGACAGCGTCGACCCGGTGCGGGCCGTCGTCCCGCTCGAGCCCGCAATGTGTTCTGCCAGCTCGACTTCGGCGCCGCCGCCGGTGATGACCACCCGGTGGCCGCGACCGGCCAACGCGGCCGCCACCGCGGCGAACCGTTCGGCGGGCCAGCGCCTCGATCCGGCGGCGGCGCCGGGATGGACGATGGTCAGCCCAGCGTCGGCTGGTTCGGCGCAGCGCGCGGCGATGAGCGAGTCGGTCACCCCTGGCCACTCCGACGGCGGCAGGCCGAGTCCGAACGCCACGTCGACCAGCCGGCACCACCGGTCGACTT
>CAXSEW010000441.1:0-4162 GCA_964236185.1 uncultured Nakamurella sp.
TCGTCGGAACTGAGCAACTGATTCACGGCCTCTCCTCGTTGCAGCCCAACGGCCGCGCCACCGACGATACAGAGGGCACGCTCTTTCCCGGCCGACGGTGGATGGGGCCCAGCGATATTCCAGCTGACCGCTGCAGTGGAAGCTGCTACCACTTCTCTACGCTGATTTCGGACAGCGACACGGGGCGCGATTCGGCCCAGGACAGCCCAGACCTGTTCACAGGGCCGAACTGCATCCGCCGGGTCGAGGTCGATCCGCAGGTCGTCCGACCCAGGAACAGGCTCACGTCGCCGAACGCGGTGCGCTCGACGGTGCCGCCCCGGCCGCGTCTCCCAATTGCCACAGCTGTGTGAAGCCGACGATCGTCCGGGTTCATGGGGCATGGGCCACCAGCTCGAGCCGGAGCGATGTCATCACCAAGCTGATCGACGCCGGCTACAAGGTCCGGGCCGCGCCCAACCCGCTGCGGGGATTGACGGCCGACAGTGACTACCTGAAGGACTTTCTGGCCAGCATTCTTCGGTACCGTCCACCGCAGCCCCTCGTTCCCGGGCCAGTACAAGATGGAGGTGATACCACTGCTCGGCTCGGCCATCACCGTCGCCGCAACCGGTTGTCGCCAACCAGTGGGCTCCAAGGTGACGAGACGGCCGATGACGGTGGTCACGATGGACGACGGGGACGTCCGCACCGTGACCGTCACCTTCCCCACCGTGGACCTGAAGGTGTTCGAGAAGCTGTTGCAGTGAGGGTGTTCCGGCGTCAGCTCAGATGTTGAAGCCGAGCGCGCGCAGCTGCTCGCGACCGTCGTCGGTGATCTTCTCCGGACCCCACGGCGGAAGCCAGACCCAATTGATCTTGTAGTCGGCGACCAGCTCTTCGCCGGTGCCCATCAGGGCGGCGCCGATCTGGTCCTCGATCATGTCGGTCAGCGGGCAGGCGGCACTGGTCAACGTCATGTCGATGGTCAGCGTGCGCGCGGGGTCGACAGTGAGGTCGTACACCAAGCCCAGATCGACGATATTGACACCCAGCTCGGGGTCGACGACGTCGCGCAACGCCTCCTCGATGTCCTCCATGAGCGCCTCGTCCACCGGCTCATGGCCAGTGGCCGGAACCAGCGGGGCGTCATCGAGCGCGGCAGCACTGCGGGCCGAGCGGTCGGCATCGACGGGGTGGTCGTGAGCGGCATGGTCGTGAGCCGCGTGATCGTGAGCCGCGAGATCGTGGGCGGCATGATCGTGAGCCGCGAGATCGTGGGCGGCATGATCGTGAGCGGCATGATCGTGAGCCGCGTGATCGTGAGCGGCATGATCGTGAGCTGCATGATCGTGAGCGGCATGATCGTGAGCTGCATGATCGTGACCGGCGGCCGGGGTCTGGAACGAGGTGTCGGTCATCCCGCTGTGCTCCTGTCGATTGAAATCATCAGTTGTTCGCTTGTACTGCAGCGTCTTTGAACGCCATCCAGCCCAGCAGCGCGCACTTCACCCGGGCCGGGTACTTCGCGACTCCGGCGAAAGCGATGCCATCGCCCAGGGTGTCCTCATCGCCGAGCACCTTGCCCCGGCTGGTCACCATGGTGTTGAACTCGTCCAGCGTCGCCAGCGCCTCGGATAGCGGCCGGCCAATGGTCAGGTCGGTCATCACCGACGTGGCTGCCTGCGAGATCGAGCACCCCATGGCGTCGTAGGAGATGTCCTCGACCACGGCGTCGGCGCCGGGCCCGGACAATTTCACCCGCAGCGTGACCTCGTCGCCGCAGGTCGGGTTGACGTGGTGGACCTGGGAGTCGAACGGATCCCGCAGGCCGTGGTGATGCGGTGCGCGGTAGTGATCGAGGATGATCTCCTGGTACAGCTGCTCCATCTGCATGTCCGGCCCTACCGCTGGCTCGACGTGCCGAAGAAGCGCTGCGCCTCGCGGACCGCGTCGACCAGTACGTCGATCTCGGCGGCCGTGTTGTAGACCGCGAACGACGCACGGACGGTGGCGGCCAGACCATAGCGGCGGTGCAGCGGCCAGGCGCAGTGGTGACCCACCCGCACGGCAACTCCCGCGTCATCCAGGATCTGCCCGACATCGTGGGCGTGCACACCGTCCACGACGAACGACACCGCAGCGCCACGATCGGTCAGGTCCGAAGGTCCGAGAATGTGAACACCCGGCACTGCCAAGAGCTTCTCGAGTGCGAGGCCGGTCAGCCCAGCCTCATAGTCGGCAATGGTCTTCATACCGACCGTCTCGAGGTAATCCACAGCGGCACCCAATCCGACGGCCTGCGAGGTCATCGGTACGCCGGCCTCGAACCGGGCCGGCGGTGGCGCATAGGTGGAATGGTCCATGAAGACCTGTTCGATCATCGAGCCGCCGGTGAGGAATGGCGGCATCTCTTCGAGCAATTCGTACCGGCCATAGAGCCCGCCGACACCAGACGGACCAAGCATCTTGTGCCCGGAGAAGGCGAGGAAGTCGACGCCGAGCGCCGTCACGTCCACCTTCTGGTGCGGAACCGACTGGCACGCATCCAAGACCGTCAGGGCGCCGACCTTCTGCGCCGCCTCGACCAGCCGCTGCACCGGATTGACGGTGCCCAGCACATTGGACTGGTGCGTGAATGCCACCACCTTGGTGCGGTGGTTGATCAGGTCGTCGATGGTCGACAGGTCCAGCCGGTAGTCATCGGTGAGCCCAAACCACTGCAACGTGGCGCCGGTCCGGCGGCAGAGTTCCTGCCAGGGAATGAGATTCGCGTGGTGCTCCATCTCGGTGACCAGTATTTCGTCACCCGGGCCGACGGCGAACCGGCCTCGTGGCCCGGTCCCTGCCGAACCTACAGAGGCGTTCCCGAGGGAATAGGCGACGAGATTCAGTGCTTCGGTGGCGTTCTTGGTGAACACCAGCTCCTCGGGGCGCGAGGCTCCGATGAAGTGCGCGATGCGCTCGCGGGCACCCTCGTAGGCGTCTGTCGCCTCCTCCGCCAACTGGTGGGCGCCGCGGTGCACGGCCGCATTGCTGGTGGTGATGTATTCCTGCTCGGCGTCGACCACTGTGATCGGGCGCTGTGATGTGGCTCCGGAGTCCAGGTACACCAGCGGCTTTCCATCACGCACGGTGCGCTCGAGGATCGGGAAGTCGGACCGGATCACCTCGACGTCGAACGTCTCGACGCCTGGGTGCACCACCGTCGCCTGCTCACCGGTCAGGTCGACCGCCGTCACCGCTGTCACAGCGCAGCACCGACTCCCGCCACGCCGGCCGCTGCGGAGGAAGCAGTGAAGCGGACGTAGCCGTTCTCCTCCAGCTCGTCGGCCAGGTCCGGACCGCCGGACTCGACGATGCGGCCGCCCACGAATACGTGCACGTGGTCGGGCCGGATGTAGCGCAGGATGCGGGTGTAGTGGGTGATCAGCAGAACACCGACGCCACCGGACCCGGAATCATCAGCAGATGTTGCCTTGTAACGATTTACGCCCTCCGACACGATGCGGAGCGCGTCGACGTCGAGCCCGGAGTCGGTCTCGTCGAGCACAGCGATCTTCGGCCGCAGCAACGACATCTGCAAGATCTCCTGGCGCTTCTTCTCACCACCGGAGAAGCCCTCGTTGACGTTCCGCTCGGCAAACGTCGTGTCGATCTCCAGATCGGTCATCGCGACCTTGACCTCTTTGACCCACTTCCGGATGGGCGGCGCTTCGCCGCGCACGGCGGTGGCTGCGGTGCGCAGAAAGTTGGAGGTCGACACACCAGGGATCTCGACCGGGTACTGCATGGCGAGGAAAAGGCCGGCCCGGGCGCGGGCGTCGACCGTCATTGCGAGCACGTCCTCCCCGTCGAGCGTCACGGTGCCGGAGGTGACCTGGTACTTCGGGTGCCCCGCGAGCGAGTACGCCAGCGTCGACTTCCCGGAACCGTTGGGCCCCATGATCGCGTGCGTCTCGCCGGCGGACACGGTGAGGTCCACCCCGCGCAGGATCTCCTGCGGACCGTCCTCGGTGGTGACCGAGACGTGCAGGTCGCGGATCTCTAGCGTTGCCATTCTTCGCCTCTTCATCTTCTGCATTACGCGTTGTAGTGAAAGCAGTTATTCCGTTACCCCTGCGGAGCAGTGAGCGGAGCAGTGAGCAGGTTGTACTGAAAGCAGCTGTTCCGTTACCCCTGC
>CAXSEW010000442.1:0-4161 GCA_964236185.1 uncultured Nakamurella sp.
GTGCTGGTTTACGGCGGCATGGTGCTGGTCATCAACCTGTTGGTCGACGTGGCGCTGGCAATCATCGATCCGCGGTCCACCATTGTGGACGCCTGATGAGCGAACCCACCGAGATGATCGCGGCGGAGGAGTTGCGGGTGGACGCGACGCTCGGCGCGCCGCGTCGGATGAGCGCCTGGCGTGCGCTGCTGACCAGTCCGACCGGCCTGGCCGCCGTGGTCGTCGATGCCGTCATCATTGCGCTGGCGATCTTCGCACCCATCATCTGGGGTGACGCGGCGAGCACAGCGGACACCAACGCGCTGTCGCAAGGCCCTGGCGCCGGGCATCTTTTCGGCACCGACAGCCTCGGCCGGGACATCCTGCTGCGGGTACTGGTGGCGACCCGGCTGTCGATGTCGCTGGCACTCGGCACCACCGTCATCGGGGTGGGCATCGGCGTGCTGATCGGTGCTTCGCCGACGATCCTGGGCCGGCGGGCCGGCCGAATCGTCACTGCCGGGGTGAACGTCGCCGTCTCGTTCCCGGGATTGCTGCTGGCACTGTTCTTCGCGATCATCTTCGGGGTCGGCGCGCTGGGCGCCATGCTCGCCCTGGGCATTGCCTTCGCTCCCGCCTTCGCCCGGCTGACGCAGACGCTGGCGGCAGCGGTCGACGGCCGCGACTTCATCGCCGCGGCAAGGGTTGTCGGCGTCGGCCGGGCGCGGGTGCTGCTGCGGCACGTCATTCCGAACATCGCCGAGCCGCTGGTGATCAACGCCACCCAGGCGGCAGGCGGCGCCCTGCTCGCGTTCGCGAGCCTGTCGTTCCTGGGAATCGGCGTGCAGCCGCCGACGTACGACTGGGGCCGCATGCTCGGCGACGGCGTCAGCGATATCTACACCAACCCGCTGTCCGCGCTGGCGCCAGGTATCGCCGTGGTGATCGCGGGGTTGGCGCTCAACCTGACGGGCGAGGCGGCGGCCGCCGCCATCACCGGCCGCGGCTCCGTGCGCCGGATCCGCGGTCATCGCGCCATACCCTCGACCGGCGAAGCTGCGGTACCGGGTGCTCTGCTCGACGTCCGCGGGCTGACCGTGACGCTGCCGACCCGGCGGGGCACGATCACCCCGGTCCGCGGCATCGACCTGACCCTGGCCCGCGGCGAAGCGGTCGGCATCGTGGGCGAGTCCGGCTCGGGCAAGAGTCTGACTGCGCTGGCGGTGAGCCGGCTGATCGAGTACCCCGGCATCGTGAGCGCAGCGCGGCTGGACTTCCTGAGCAGGGATCTGCTCGGCGACATCAACGGCGATCTGCGCAAGCTGCTGGGTACGTCGATGGCTGTCGTCTTCCAGGATCCGATGAGTTCGCTGAACCCGGCGATGAAGGTCGGGCGCCAGCTCGGCGAGATCGCCGAGGTGCATCAGGGGGCGTCGCGGCGGTCGGCAGCGGCCCGCGCAGTCGACCGGCTCCGTGCGGTTCGCATTCCGGCTGCGCAGCGACGGGCGCGGCAATACCCGTACGAGTTCTCCGGCGGCATGCGGCAGCGCGCCATGATCGCGATGGGCCTGATGGGCACGCCCGCACTGCTGATCGCGGACGAGCCGACGACGGCGCTGGACGTGACGGTCCAGCGGGACGTGTTGGAATTGATCGCCAAGGTCCGGGCGGACGAGAACTCGGCTCTGCTGCTGATCTCGCACGACATCGCCGTCGTTGCTGGCGTCTGTGAACGGGTACTGGTGATGTACGCCGGAAAGATCGTCGAGGACCTACCGGTCGGTCAACTGCTCGGCGAACCGGCCCATCCCTACACTCGCGCGCTGCTCGCGACCGTTCCGGATATGGACGTGGCTCTGGACACCGAACTTCCCACCATTGCCGGCCGCCCGCCCGATCCGTCCCCGTTCCCGATCGGCTGCGCGTTCGCTGCTCGGTGCCCCTTCGCCACGGACCAGTGCCGTGCCCAGGACCCGGCGCTCACCGCCCAGGGCCCAGCGCACTGGGCGGCGTGCTGGCATCCGCAGTCCGGGCCCGTCGACAGGGCCGGGCGACCGCGACTGAGCCTCGACGTCGAGGGATACCGATGAGCACCCTCGAGTTCCGCGGCGTCACCGTGCAGTTCGGCCAGGGCGGGAACGCGCTCAAAGCCGTCGACAACGTCGATCTGCTGCTGCCCGACGGGGCCGTCGTGGGTCTTGTCGGCGAATCCGGATCGGGAAAGTCCACGTTGGCCAAGGCCGCCGTCGGACTTGCTCCGGTGACCTCCGGCCAAATCCTGCTCGCCGGCGCCCCGGTCCGGTACCGCGGCCGTGGGGTGCGTCCCATCCAGATGGTTTTCCAGGATCCCTACTCCTCGCTGGATCCGCGAATGTCAATCGGGCAGTCGATCGCCGAGGCCCTGCCCGTGCGCGGCCGGTCAGCTCGGCGCAGCGAGGTGCGCAGGTTGCTGGAACTGGTTGCGCTGGACCCGGACCGGGCGGAGTACTTGCCCGGTTCGCTGTCCGGCGGTCAGCGGCAGCGGGTTGCGTTGGCTCGCGCGCTGGCCGGCGATCCGAAGGTGCTGATCGCCGACGAGGTGACCTCCGCCCTGGACGTCTCGGTGCAGGGCGCCGTGCTGAACCTCATTCGGCGGGTGCACCGCGAGCTGGGTTTGTCGATGCTGTTCATCTCCCACAATCTGGCGGTCGTGCGGTTTGTCAGCGATTACATCGCCGTCATGTACCTGGGTCAGGTGGTCGAGTTTGGGCGCACTGCAACCGTTCTCGCCGACCCCCAGCACCCCTACACCAGATCCCTGTTGGAGTCCTCACCGAATCTGGGCGAAACCTTTCTGCGGACCAGGGACGAGCGGCTGGAGACCGATCCCTCCGACCCGCACGATCCACCTCCCGGCTGCCGGTTCCACCCCCGGTGCGCCATCGGGCCATTGGTGCTGGCCAGGCGCGAGATCTGCCTGACCGACGATCCATCGGTCGGCGCCGGCGAGCGGCCGCACCACGCCGCTTGCCATTTCGCCGGAACCGGCTCGCCGGAGCTGTCGGCGACTTGACGGCCGCAGACCCAACCCGCCGGAAACGCGGCGGCTGATCCCGGCCGCTAACCGCCGAGTACGAGTTTCTGGCAGTGGCACTGGGTATCTTGTCCGGTGGCGAGATGGTGTACGTCGCAGCCCGTCTGCTGAAGAACCGTTTCGCGGCAGTAATCCCCGGCTCGGCCGAACGACTGTCGCCCTACCCGTTGACGCTGACCCGTAGTATTCGTCGGGTCAGCGCCGCCGCGTCACACTCGTGCGGCCAGCCGTCCGCCCAGGTGAATGCCGAACACGGCACCAGAGCCGGTGCGCGCGAAATAGCCGGTCATACCCTTGGCGGCCCCCCCGGTGACAACGAACTGGTCGCCCTGCGGCCCAATCATCCCGATAGCCATCGCAGGCTCGGCGAAGTCCTCTTCCGACGCGCCAATGGCCTGCAGGAACGCCGGCTTCGCAGTCGAATCCACCAGCAACCCGTCGGCCGACTCCCGGACCTGAAGTGACATCGCGATGGTGTCGTAGTCGCCGATGAATTCCGCCAGTTCCGCCGCATCCCGGGCGACGGATTCCGGATCGGACTCGACCACGCCGACGAAATGTGCCAGAGCTTCGCGGACCAGACCATGGTTGAGGTCACTCCCCGCCGAGCTGGCGTTGGTCAGCACCGCGATCCCAAAATTCTTGTCCGGCACCATGACGAACGCCGACTGCTGACCCAGCGTCGACCCGCCGTGGCTGACCAGTCGGGCTCCTTCGACGTCCTTGAGCATCCAGCTGATCCCGACGGCGTCGCCCAAGGCGCTGCCCGGCATGTGCACGGTGGGCTCCTTCATCTTGTCCAGGTTTTGCTTCGTCAGCAGGCGGGTTCCGTCTGCCGCCGTACCCTCGCCGAGGTGGAAGCGGATCCAGGCGACCTGGTCACCAGCATTGGCTGTGATCCCGCCCGCGGGAGCGCCGGAGCGAGGCAGCGCCCACGGCCGGGCGACGGTGAAGTTGCCATCGGGATCGGAGTTGTGCCCGACGACGAACCGACGGGTCATCACGTCGTTGGCGAAGAAGAATGAATGGTCCATGCCCAACGGTGTGAAGATCAATTCGGCGATGGCGTCCTCGAATCGTTTGCCCGTCACCTTTTCGATGACCCGGCC
>CAXSEW010000443.1:0-4154 GCA_964236185.1 uncultured Nakamurella sp.
TCACCGAGACCGCCACCTGGGCCGCGTTGCGGTTCGTGCTGGAAGGCGGGGTGTTCGCCCTGATCGGCTTGCAGTTGCGGGCCATCGTGGCCTCGCTGGACGAAGGCGAGAACCACGTCGTCATCGCCGTGGTGGCCGTTCTTGCGACGGTGATCATCAGCCGTCCGGTGTGGGTGCTGCTGATCCACCTGCTGTCCCGGATCGGTTCGGGCGAGCACAGTGGCATCCGCGGCGTGGCGGCCGTGTCCTGGGCTGGCATGCGCGGGGTGGTGTCGCTGGCCGCCGCGCAGACACTGCCGATGAACACGCCGTACCGGTCCACGCTGCTGGTCTGCACCATCGCCGTCATTCTGGGCACGCTGGTGCTGCAGGGCTTGAGCCTGCCGTCGGTCATCCGCCGGCTCGGCATCGCGGAGGACCACCGGGCCGACGACCAGGTGCAGCGGGCCGAGGCCCACGCCGAGGCGAACACCGCCATCAACGCCCGGGTCGACGAGGTGCTCGCCGCCGGCCAGCTGTCGGACCGGCAGGCGGCGCTGATGCGTCGATGGGCGTCGTTGCGGGACTGGCGCAACTGGGACGACGACGACAAGTCACGGGCCTTCGGCCAGCGGCTCAGCGTGCTGTCGGACTGGCGGCGGTCGCTCCTTGGTATCGAGCGGTCGGTGATCGTCGGCATGCGCAATTCCGGCAGCCTGACCGAGGACGTACTCCGGCAGATGCAGCACGACCTCGACCTCGAAGAGGCCCTGCTGGAGCGGCGATCGGAAGCGGTCGACGGTCACCTCAGCGAGCTGCCGTCGGAGCCCGACAGCGATCCCGACGTCGGCGACGGCGCCGAGGCCGATCAGGACACCGATGCTCCCGGCGCTGAGGGCCCCGCGCCGAAGGCAGACCGGGCCGGCCGGGGTGGCGCCGGGGTCAGCGCGCCGCCGCCGGACACCCGCCCCAGCGGGGACGTCGACGAGAACGCCGCAATCGACGACGCCGATGTCAGCGCGTTGCTGATGGACGAGCAACGGGCGGCCGGTTCGGCCATCGGGCACCGCGCCGGACGGCCCGATGACACCGCGCCGTGAGGGCGGCGATGCGCCGTGAGGGCGGCGATGCGCCGTGAGGGCGGCGATGCGACGTGAGGGCGGCGACCGACGCGATGGGAGAGTGACGGCATGCGCAGTGAGGTCGTGTCCGTTCGAACCGGTGGGCGGGCTCGGGTGGTGGACCTGTCGGAGCAGTGCTCCCGCTTCCTGGCTTCGGCGGGGGACGGCCTGCTCAGCGTTTTCGTGCCGCACGCGACCGCCGGGCTGGCCATCCTGGAGACCGGAGCCGGAAGTGACGACGACCTGCTGACCGCCATCGACCAACTGCTACCGCGCGACGGTCGCTGGCGCCACCGGCACGGCTCCGCCGGCCACGGCCGCGACCACGTCCTGCCGGCGTTCATCGCGCCGTCGATCACCGTGCCGGTACTCGACGGGAAGCCGCAACTCGGCATCTGGCAGTCCATCTGCCTGGTCGACACGAACGTCGACAACGCCGAGCGCGAAGTGCGCTTCAGCTTTCTGGCCGGCTGATCACGCCAGCAGGCCGACCGCGGCGGTGTGATCGAAGAACCGGGCCCAGTCCACGGGGGTCGCGCCGAACCTGCGGTCCCTGACCTGGCGGTCGGCTCCGTTGCGCAGCAGTACTTGCACCGTGTCCAACTCGCCGGAGCCGGCTGCATGGTGCAGCGCCGTTTCCCACGGCTCTTCCTTCACGATGTCGGCCCGGCCCAGGGCGTTGACGTCGAACCCGCGACCGACCAGCAACTCGATGGCGTCCGGACGGTTGATCACCGCGGCCCGCAGGATCAATGACGGGTTGGCCCGTCGGACTGCTGCCACCAGGTCCGGATGATCCGCCTCGATCCGCACCACACCCTCGGCGTCGGCATTCAGTAGCGCACCGATCAGCGTGGTGGCAGGATCCAACTCGTCCTCGACGCCCAGCTCGGGCAAGGTCGCCGCGCTCTGCGGCCGGCCGGCGACGACAGCCAGTTGTAGCGGCGTCCGCGAGGTCCGGTTCGGCAGGTGTCCGGCGTCCAGCGGAGCGCGGAGGTCGACTCCGTGCCGGGCCAGCAGTGCGATGCGCTGCGTGTATCCATGGGTCACCGCCCAGGCGAGCTGACCGCGGAGCAGTTGCTCCGGGGTGTCGGTGCCGTCGGGGTCCCGACGGTGCCACGGTCCGCCGTCGCCGGTCCCGAGCCCGCGGGAGAACAGCAATTCCAGGTGGTCGTCGGAATCCTGGAACATCCGGTTGTACAGCGTCTGACCGTCGTTCGGGTCGGCACCGGCCGCCATCAAGCGGGTGGCCAACCCGTTCCACTGCGGGTGCTCAGGCTGCGCCGCGCCGTCCGGCTCGCCACCGCCGCGTTCAGCGCCGTCCTGTTCACCACCGCCGAACAGCCCGGTGAGTGCAGTGAAGGGTGTGGGGCAGCCGACCGGCAGATAGCCGGCGTTCGGATCCGCTCCGGCGTCGAGCAACAGCTTCAGACATCGGTCCACGTCGACGGCCGCCTGGAGGCGGAGTCGGGAGTAGGTCAGGTAGAGCAGCGGCTCCCAGTTCTTCGGACCGCCACTCGATCGCGCCGACACCGGATCAGCAGCCAGGAAACCGACGAGAGCACGGTGGTCGCCGGCGGCCGCGGCTGCCCAGATGCTGCCGCCGGACAACTCCGGATGCCGGGCGAGCAACGCCCGGGCCGAGGCCCGACGGGCCGCCGCGTCCGTGCCGTCGTAGTGCAGCACGGCGTCCAGCAGGAACTGATCCTGCAGAGCCGCACTCACCCCTGTCGCTGCCGGTGGGCGTTCTGCCGTGCTGCCGTCATCGGCGCCGGCACCCTGATCCGTCATGCCGACAGTCTTCCGCCGCCATGGGCAGAATGGCGGCATGAACATCATGGATCTTGACGGCCGGACGGTGGTGGTGACCGGAGCGTCGTCGGGTATCGGGGCGGCGACGGCCCGACTGCTGGCGGCAGCCGGCGCCCACCCGGTGCTGGCCGCCCGGCGCGCTGACCGGCTGGAGTCGTTGAGCGCCGAGCTCGGCGGAGCACTTGCGGTGCAGACGGACGTCACCGTGCCCGCGGAGGTGGATCGACTCGTGCAGCAGACACTCGACCGGTACGGGCGGATCGACGGCCTGGTCAACAACGCCGGGGTGAGCCTGCACGAGCGGCTGGACGTGCTCGACCTCGACAACTTCTCGCAGGTACTGGCTCTGAACGTGGTGTCGCTGGTGGCGATGACACAGGCGGTGCTACCCACGATGCGGGCGGCGGGTTCGGGTCGGATCGTCAACATCAGCTCGGGCACCACCCGGATGGCGCTGCCCGGAGTCGGCGCCTACGCGGCCACCAAGGCGGCCGTGAACATGCTGTCCGCAGTGGCCCGGAATGAGCTGGCGGAGGAGGGCATCGCGGTGTCACTCGTGCTGCCGTCCATCACCGCCACCGAGTTCGACGGCGGCCGGTACCAGCCGGGTCAGGAAGCGCGGCCGGGCATGATGGCGCACAGTGCGGAGTACGTGGGCCGGGTCATCCTGCGGGCCCTGCGCACCGGTGAGGAACGCATCGACATCCCGCACGGCCCCGAACAGCCGGAATTGGCCGAGCCTCCGGCTGCCTGAAGCACGTTCGACTGGACGCCTGTCATCACTAGATGGCGCGCCCATCCCGACGGCTTCTGGCTGCACCAGTCGGTCTTGGTGTCGGTGTCCGGCGCCATCAGAATGGTGGTTCGTCGGGGAGCGGTTCATTCGCTCCACTGAGACCGGGCAGTGACGCGGTGGGGCGCGGCGCCTCGGTGGTCGCATCGGCTCGATTGCGTGATCGCGCGGCGCGGTAGTGGCGGTCGAGGCTCTCCCGTTCGGCAGCTGCCGGGCCGGTGTCACGGTTGCGGTCGGGGTTCGGCTGTGCGGCGAGCCGGCCGATCCGGCGCAGCGGGTGCCGCCGGGTGTCCTCGCGAAGGGCTCGGTAGGTGTTGATCTCGACGCTGCCCGGATGCGGGATCGTTGCCGGGTCTTCGAGGTCGCTATGCGGCTCCTGGTAGTCGGTTCCGGCGGGGACGACGGGGATGGTCGGGCCGGTCACGACCGGCCCGATGATCACTTGTTCA
>CAXSEW010000444.1:0-4146 GCA_964236185.1 uncultured Nakamurella sp.
GCCGCGACCACACCGGGTTCGACGGCCAGCCCGAGGCCGGCCTGCGCCCGCAGCACCGCGAGCCACAGCCGGCGTTCGGCGACGATCTTGTTCTCCGGCGACCAGATGGCCACCATCTCCGGCGAGGCATACCGGGCGGCGAGCACATTGGCGGAGGGCCGGGCGGACGCCGGGGTCGGAGCAGTGGTCACCGGCCGATTATCCCCGCCGCGCGGTACCCACCCGACTCCTGGCTCAGCCCAGTGTCTTCAGCAGTGTCCGGGCCGCTGCGATCAGTTCCGGGCGGTCAGGTCCGCCTGCCGTCGACGTCACCCTGACCGACAGTCCGCCGGTGCCGACGACGGTGACAGCGCCGCGGTCGGCGTACGCATCCTTCGTGCCGGGCACTGGAGTGCCGGCCACCGGCTGACAGCCTCCATCCGCGGCCTTCACACACACCCCCGATGTGGCGTTGCTGACGACAAACGCGACCGTGCCCGCACTCGGGCCGCCGGAAGTCTCAGCGGTGCAGGAGGTGATCCGGATAGTTCCCCGATATCCGGGCAGCGCGGCCCGGACCGGCGCAAACCAGCGGGGTGATACCGGCACGCAGCCGGCCGCGGCCGAAGCTCCCGTGGGCGACGCGGACGACGACCCGCCGCCCGACGCACCGCCTGACGACGCAGCACCCGACGACATGGCACTTGACGACATGGCGCCTGACGGAGCGGCCGAGGTCCCCGCCGGCGCCGGAGCCGCCGACGCACCGCCGGCCGCGGAGGTGGCCGCTCCACCGCCGGCCGGCGCGCTGGCGGCGGACGAGCCGTCGCCGGAACCGGCACTCATCGGAGCCAGACCGCCCGCACCACTACTGGCTGCGAAAGTGCCGGCCGCTGCACTGGAGGCTTCGGCGGGCGCTGCAGCCGCAGCAGCAGACGTCGAGGACGCCGACGAACTGGACGCCGCGGTCTCCGTGCCCGGGCTGCCCAGGTGCGGCGCGACCAGCGCCACCACCCCGGCCAGCACGGCCGCGACCAGGGCGTTGCGGGTGAACTTGAGGCGCTTGATCCGCCGGTCCAGCGTCGCCCCGTGCTCGGCCCTGGCCAACCGCTGCACCTGCAGCGGGGACAGCTCCGACGGCGCGGCGTCCTGGACGAGGGCAGCGAACATCGTCCGCAGCGCCTGCTCGTCGGCCGCACCGATGTCGTCGCGGTCGTCAACACCGGAGTCGTCGTCCTTCATCCCTCATCACCTCGCTTCGCCATGCCGCTATCGGGTCCCCTGCCGTCGACCTTCCCGGCCAGCGCCTTCTTCAACGCAGCCAGCCCGCGGGCGGTCTGCGATTTCACATTTCCCTCCGAGCAACCCATTGCCTCGGCGACCCCGGCCACGTCGAGGCCTTCGAAGTACCGCAGCACCAGCGTCGCCCGCTGGCCGGCCGGCACCTGTTCCAATGCCTCCTGCACGAGCGCCCGGTCGGCGATGACGCTGACCATGTCGAAGGAGTCCGGCACCTCCGGCAACACCTCCACCGCCCGCTCCCGACGCCACGGACGTCGCGACTCGTCGACGGTTGCCCGGACCAGACAGCTCCGGACGTACGCATCGAGGGCGCGGTGGTCCCGGATCCGGTCCCAGGCGCCGTAGAGCTTGACGAACGCGATCTGGGTCAGGTCGTCGGCCCGATGCCAGTCACTGCACAGCAGGTACGCCGTCCGTCGGACGTGGTCCCGGCGGGCGGTGACGTATTGGGAGAACGCGGCATCCTCCTCGGGACCCACGGGCGAACCTCCCTGCCTGCGGATGGGACGGAACGATCGGCCGTCAGGGTTGCACGGAAGCCGCCTGCGTCGCATTGTTCACCACACACGGGCTCCGCAGGCGGTAGAGGGCGGGCGCCGCGGGGTCGACCGCGGTGCGCTGGATCTGGGAGCATCGGCAGTCGTGTCCAACGCCCGTTCGTCCGCCGCCTCGGCCAGGACGACGCTGCTGGCGCTGCTCGGCCTGCTCGCCGTCGCGGCGGCGTGGGGATCGAGTTTCCCGCTGACGAAAAGCCTGCTGCAGCGGATGACGCCGCTCAATTTCCTGGCCGTCCGGTTCACCATCGCCGGGGCCGTCATGTTGGTCGCCTTCTACCCGGCGGTGCGCCGGCTGACCCGCGCCGCGTTGCTGCGCGGCATCGTGCTCGGCGCCACCTACGGTGTCGCGCAGATCCTGCAAACGGTCGGCCTGACACACACCTCCGCGAGTGTCAGCGGTTTCGTCACCGGCATGTATGTCGTGCTGACGCCGATCTGTGCGGCGGTGCTGCTCCATACCGCGATCGGCCTCCGGGTCTGGGCCGGTGCGATCCTCGCCACCATCGGACTGGCCATCCTGGCGCTGTCCGGCATGCACATCGGTATCGGCGAAACCATCACCCTGGTGTCGGCGGTTGTCTACGCGCTGCACATCGTCGGACTGGGGGCATGGTCGACGGCTCGGCAGGCGCTCGGGCTGGCCGTCGTCCAGATCGTGGTGACCGGACTCGTCGCGCTGCTCGCCGCGACCATCGACGAGCCGGGCGGGCTGACGCTGCCCGGCGACACCTTCGACTGGGTGGCGTTGCTCTACATGGCGCTGATCTCCGGCGCGGTCGCGATGATCGTGCAGTCGTGGGCGCAGGCGTACCTGGCGCCTTCCCGGGCGGCGATCATCATGTCGACGGAGCCGGCCTGGGCCGCCCTGTTCTCCATCACCTTTCTCGCCGAGCCGCTGACCTGGCGCATTGCCGTAGGTGGCGCGCTGATGTTGCTGGCCATGGTGCTGGTCGAGTCCGGCCCGCGTCAGCCCGGTGCGGCGCCACATCCCGACGAGCTGCCCAAGCTGGCCGCCTGACGCGACGGGTGAGGTCCGCGGTGCCGAGGCGTCGGTCAGGTGCGGGAGGCTGCGGCGCCGTGCTCGGTCCGGGCGGGTACCCCTTGACGGGGGATGGCCGGTTCCGGATCGACCGACGCGGGTTCGGAGGCCGGCTCGACCTCGTCACGATCGGTCGACGTGACCGCGGCGGTGCGCAGCGGATCCGGGGTCGCCGCGAGGTGGGCGATCTGCCGGTCGGTCACCACCTGCTCGATCCGGCCCGACGGCCGGCAGAACAGCAGCGACTCGACCCCCATGTCCCGCATCTGGCGGGCCAGGTCGAGAAGGTCCCCGGACGGGGCAAGCCGCAGCAGTTCGCTACGGGTCGATGCGTTCATCTCTTCGTCGAGCATGCCGATCACGACCTCTTGTCGTCGGGACGACGTCGTCCCAGGTGCGCTGTACTGCCTCCCCGATGGCCGCTCACCCAGCTCTCGGGTGTCCGAGCGGACGAAGATCACCTTCAAGCCAAGCACAACGACAACAACGCCGGTACCACCGTTTCGGTGATACCGGCGTTGCCCCGGATCGACGTCGCTGAAGGTCAGCTGGCGATCGGGACCACCCAGAACGGATCGGTGGTCGGCGCGGTCGACCCGGGCGACGGCTCGACCGTGACGCCGATCGCGCTGTCGCCGGCGTGCACCTCGGCGTCGAAAGCCGACGCCGCGGTGCCCAGGCTGCTGCTGAGCACCTTGACCGATGACGCGGTCTTTCCTTTGATCACCCACACCTGGTAGACCTTGCCGGCCGGGGGGTCCGGCAGCTTCGGCATGGCGACCACCGCGATGTCGCACGAGGGCGAGAGCGTCACGGTGCCACCCGCTCCCTTGCCGACGGTCGGGGTGATCGTCGTCTTGTCCGTCGCGGATGCAACGCACTCCTGCGCAGTCTGCTGAGCCGGCGACCGGGTCGCGATCACCGCAGTGGCGCCGCCACCGAGTACCACCGCTGCCACAGCCGCAGCGAGCAGTGCCTGCGGACGGCGATACCAGGGCCGGTGGAGCACGGTGACGCTCGCCATCGGGGACGACGAAGCCTCCATCCTGACCGCGTCGGCTGATTCCTCCGGGAGTGCCGGGGCCGGTACACCTTCCGACGAAGCGGGGTCGTCCTGACGGTGACGACCGAGTGCCGGGTCGCTCGCGTTGGCCGGCGACGTCAACGGCGCCAGCTGCGGAGCAGCCGCGACCGCCTCCATCCCCGATCGCCGCCGCCCGGCCGGCGGGGTCTGGGCAACCGAGCTACCCAGCTTCCCCGCGGTCTCCC
>CAXSEW010000445.1:0-4137 GCA_964236185.1 uncultured Nakamurella sp.
CGGAAAGTTTCTGCTGACCGCGGTGCCAACCTTGGTGGGAGCGGTGCTGCGGCTGCCGTACACCTTTGCCGTGGCCAAGTTCGGCGGCCGTAACTTCACCATCGTCAGCGCGCTGCTACTGCTGCTGCCGACCATCTTCATCGCCATCGTCCTGAAGCCCGGTGTTTCCTACTCGACCCTGATCATCGCCGCCGCGGTCGCCGGGGTCGGTGGCGGCAACTTCGCCTCGTCGATGACGAACATCAATGCGTTCTATCCACAGCGACTCAAAGGCTTCGCCCTCGGCTTGAATGCTGGTGGCGGCAACATCGGCGTCGCCGTCGTGCAACTGGTCGGTTTGTTGGTGCTGGCCACCGCGGGCGCCGCCCACCCCCGGGTGATGGTCGCCATCTACATCCCGATCATCGTGCTGGTCGCGCTCGGCGCCGCCCTCACCATGGACAACCTGGCGGTGGCGTCCAATGCGAAGGGCGCCATGCGGCGGGTGATCCGCGACGGTCACACGTGGATCATCGCGCTGCTCTACATCGGCACCTTCGGCTCGTTCATCGGGTTCGGTTTCGCCTTCGGCCAGGTGCTGCAGGTGCAGTTCAAGGACACCTTCTCGACACCGGTGAAGGCGGCGTACCTGACGTTCCTCGGCCCGCTGCTGGGCTCGTTGATCCGCCCCTACGGCGGCAAGCTGGCCGACCGTTTCGGTGGTTCGAGGGTCAGCGCCTACAACTTCATCGCCATGGCCCTGGGTGCGGTGCTGGTGCTGTCCGCCGCGCTGGCGAAGTCGCTGCCGCTCTATCTGATCGGCTTCATCCTGTTGTTCATCTTCTCCGGCCTCGGCAACGGCTCCGTGTACAAGATGATCCCGGCGATCTTCCGGGCGAAGGCGGCTACCAGGATCGCCGCCGGCGCCGACTTCGACGTCGAGAGCATCGAGTCGCAGCGGCTCTCCGGGGCGTTGATCGGCGTGGCCGGCTCCATCGGCGCATTTGGCGGCGTGTTGGTCAACCTGGCCTTCCGGCAGTCGTTCCTGGCGACCAAGTCGGCCAACGCGGCGTACATCGCGTTCATCGTCTTCTACGCCATCTGCTTCGCCGTCACGTACACCGTTTACATCCGCAAGTCGAAGCACTCCCTGACCGATGTGTGATCCTTGTCGAAGATCCTGGGTGAGCAGCAGGTGACCGGGGCAGCAGCGGATCGGGACATGCGGGAAAGGGCGAAGCTGGCCGCGGCATTGCCCTACCTGCCCGACCGCTACCTGTCCCACAAGTGCGCAGACGGGCGCTGGCATTCCGGGTGCGCCGGCGCGGGCGCAGCCTGGGATTTCATTCTCGACCGTGCCGTGAAATGCGACTGCGAATGCCACCCGGTCACCACCGTTCCGCACACTGCATGAAAAACGCTGTGCGAAAAGGTTGACAGCGACGACACAGACAGTGATTTTCCGGGAAACAAGCATGACCACAATTGTTTCTGTGCATTCTCCCGATCCCATTCAGAAGAGGAATGACCCATGTCTGAAGACCTAGCAGCGCGCCGCCCCGGTACGGCAAGCCGACGCGGCTTCCTGGCGGGCTCGGCCGGAGTGGTGGCACTCGGTCTGGCCGCCTGTTCCCCGTCGGACACCAAGGCGGCCGTGTCCGCCCCGGGAACGACAGCGGGCGAGGCCGCCACCGGAGGGGCGCCCACCGGAGGTGAGGCCGCCTTCGACGTGATGAACGCCGGCGGTGGCCTCGGGTGGCACGGCATGGCGGTGCTGGGTACCGGACAGAGCAACAAGGTCTTCATCATCGATGCGCAATCGCACAAGGTGGTCACGACCATCTACAACGAGGGCGCCTTCCACGAACGGACCGACCCGTCGAAGTACCCCAATCTCCGCGACTCGCACGCCATTGTGTTCACCAAGGATTTCAAGCGGATGTTCACCGCGAGCGCCTTCACCTACGACGTGTCGACCGTCATCGAATACGACCCGCTGACGCTGCGGGAAGTGGGCCGGGTGAACGCCGGAAAAGGCTCCCACCACATCGCCCTGACCCCGGACGACAAGTACCTGTACGTCGCCAATCAGTACAGCGCCGACATCACGGTCATCGACATCAAGACCATGAAGAAGGTCACCAGCATCCCGGTCGGCGCCGGTCCCGACTACATCTCGCCGAGCATGTACTGGGACGGCAAGGCGATCGACTCGCCGTACATGTTCGTCACCGTCGACGGCGCCAAGACTCTCGCGGTGATCGACTGGAAGACGAACAAGATCGTCAAGCAGATTCCGATGCCGGCCACCGCCCACGGGGTCAACCTCACCCCGGACGGAAAGCACGTGTGGCTCGCCGGTCTCGCGTTCAAGGAGGTGTGGGTGCTCGACGTGAAGACCCTCACGATCATCAAGAAGTTGCCGATTCCCGGTTCACCGATCCACATCAGCATCAGCCCGGACAACCAGTTCGCCTACATCACCACATCCGACAACTCGATCTACAAGGTAGCCACGTCCAACTACCAGACCCTGTGGAGCGCAAAGGGAACGGTCATTCCCGCACACACCGGTCTGAGTCCCGACGGCAAGGAGCTGTGGACCCTCAACCACGGGATGGACACCACCCGCTACCCGTTCCTGCTCGGTGGCCAGCCCGTCGAGGGCGTCCAGGTCTGGGACACCAGCACCGGAAAGCTGGTGTACGAGATTCCCATGGAGGCAATGCCGCACGAGATCCAGTTCGTCCCGTACTCGGCGTTCGGGGTACCGACGCCGAAACAGGACATCAGCAACGGTGGCAGCACCTCCGCCAGCCCGACACCCTCGAAGCCCGGTACCTGAGAGCCGGCGGCGCCCGACGGCGCGACCTCACCCGATGGATCGAAATTCGACACGTAGGGCCGCCCGCCTGCCGCGGGCCGGCCTGGAAGAGGGGACCAGCATGCAGACCGACCGACTCGACCGCCGAACCGCGATCCGTGGAGCCGCTGTCGTCGCCGCAGGCGCCACCATGGCCGCCTGCGGATCCAGCTCCACCCCCGCCGCGAGTGGTTCATCCACTGATGCAACACCGAAGCTCGACCCGAGCAAGACCTTCGACGCCATCGGCGGCGCGTCAGCTCCGGTGACCACCGGCGCCACCGCCTCGGGCGCGGCGGCAGCGGAGAACGGGATCGGCAATACCGCCGGGGTCGCCGTCGGCGGTGGAGCGGTGTTCGAGGCCGCGAAAGTTGTCGTCACGCAACCGACCGCCGGGAAATACAAGGCGTTCACCGCCGTCTGCACCCACCAGGGTTGTCTGGTCGCAAGCATCGCGAACGGCGCGATTTCCTGCCCCTGCCACGGCAGCAGCTTCTCCATCAAGGACGGTTCCGTGATCAACGGCCCGGCGACCGAGCCACTCAAGGAGGAGAAGATCACGGTCTCCGGCACGACGATCAAACTCGGCTGATGTTCGGGTCCTTCCACGGGCTGCCTGTGCATGCCCTCGTCCTGCATGTCGCCGTAGTCCTCGCGCCCCTGTCGGCCGTGTTGGGGCTGGCCTTCCTGGTGCCGAAGTGGCGGCGGATCCTCGGCTGGCCATTGGTTGCGGTGGCGGCGGTCTCGGTCGTCACGCTGTTCGTGGCAAAGGAGAGCGGGCAGGACCTGCGCGCTGCTCTTGGCACCCAGCTCACCTCCCCTGGGAACCTCAGCGGTGCACTGGTCGCACAGCACCAGATGTATGCCAACCGCCTGGTTCTCGCCGGCGCGGTGCTGTTCGTACTCTCGCTGGTCGCCGTGCTGCTCCGCCGCCGGACGGACGTCGCCGCAGTGGGGTGGGCCGCCGGCGCGGTGGTCGCGGTCGGAGCGATCGCGGTGATGGTGCTGACCTACCAGACCGGGGAGGCCGGTGCGAAGGCGGTGTGGAACCCGGCCGGCACCTTCGACTACTCGAGCAAGTGATGGCGTCCGCCGGTCACCGTTCCAGCCGGCTCCAGGTGATGGCCGGCGTCATCCTGGCCCTGGTTCTCGGGGGTTGCAATTACGCACCACTGCCGTCCGCCGGGGGGAATGCGCCCACCGCGTCGGTGGCGTCGGGCGCTACCGAGGGTAGCGTCCTTCCGGACATCAACGGCCAGGTGTGCTGCGTCGCCGCCGATCCCACCGGAGTGACG
>CAXSEW010000446.1:0-4135 GCA_964236185.1 uncultured Nakamurella sp.
CTGGCGGCGCTGGCCGCCGAGCTGCGCCGCAACGGGATGAGCCTCGTCCTCGACCTGGTCCTGAATCACGTTGCCCGCGAACACATCTGGGCGCAGCGGGCGGTGGCCGGCGAGAAGAAGTACCAGGACTACTTCTACCTGTTCCCCGACCGGACGATGCCTGACGCCTACGAGCGCACGCTGCCCGAGGTCTTCCCCGACTTCGCGCCCGGAAGCTTCACCTTCGACGAGACCCTGCAGTCGTGGGTGTGGACGACGTTCAACATCTGGCAGTGGGACGTCAACTGGACGAACCCCGACGTGTTCTTCGAGTACGCCGACATCGTGCTGTTCCTGGCCAACCTCGGCGTGGAGGTGCTGCGGCTGGATGCCATCGCGTTCATGTTCAAACGGCTCGGCACCAACTCGCAGAATCAGCCGGAAGTGCACGCGATCACCCGGGCACTTCGTGCCATGGCACGGATTGCCTGTCCCGCAGTGAGTTTCAAAGCCGAGGCGATCGTCGGTCCCGCCGACCTGGTGCGCTACCTCGGCCAGGGCAGCTACCACGGCAAGGTCAGCGACATCGCTTACCACAACACGCTGATGGTGCAGATCTGGTCGATGCTGGCGACCCGGGACGTCCGGCTGGCCGCCCACGCCCTGCGATCGCTGCCGGTCGCCCCGAGCACCACCGCCTGGGTCACCTACCTCCGTTGCCACGACGACATCGGCTGGGCCATCGACGACGCCGACGCCGCCGCAGTCGGGCTGTCCGGCGGCGGGCACCGGGCCTTTCTGTCCGACTACTACGCCGGGCTGTTCGCCGGATCACCGTCCCGCGGGTTGGTGTTCCAGTACAACGAGCAGACCGGCGACCGGCGCATCAGCGGCATGGCGGCCAGTCTGGCCGGCCTGGAGTCGGCGATCGAGTCCCGCGACCACGCCGTGCTGGACATGGTGATCGGCCGGTTGATCGTCGCCTACGCGGCGGTACTCGGGTGGGGCGGCATCCCGGTGATCTGGATGGGTGACGAACTCGCGCTGTCCAACGACCTGCACTGGGCCGACGAGCCAGGACACGCGGGCGACAACCGCTGGACCCACCGCCCGCGAATGGATTGGTCGGTCGCGGCGCAGCGCGCCGACGAGACCACCGTGACAGCAAGGGTTTTCACCGGACTGCAACAGCTGGCCCAGGTGCGCGCCGGCCTCCCGCACCTGCACGCGTCGGTCGCGTCCGAGATCCCCGAACTGGCCGATCCGGGCATCCTGCCGGTGGTGCGACATCACCCGCTCGGCCCGCTGCTGGAGCTCTACAACATGACCGACTACTGGCGGCCGTGGCCCGGCGCCCGCCTGGACGAGCTGTTCCCCACCGGCGGGATCGACCGGATCTCCGGCGACATCGTGCAGGCCGGTAGCGACGGGAACCTGTGGCTGCCGCCCTACACCGCGCTGTGGATCACCGGCGGGTAGGGCCGACCCTGCCCGGAGCTCGTACGGTCAGGCGGCCGACAATCGCTCGATGCCGGCGATCGCGGTGACCGTGCCCGGCCCCACCTCGGTGAACCCCGCATCGCGGACCGCGAGCAGACCCTGGTCGCGCCACGCCGCGCCACTGTCGGCCACCGCGGTCTGCAGCTCCGCCCAACGGTCGGCGTCGGCCCGCCGGACCGCAGCCGGCAGGCCGTCGTCCATCCAGCGTTGCAACGCGTCCGGATGGTCCAGCAGCAGCGCGGCCGCGATCATGCCGGCGTGCCCGGTCTGCGCCATCGCCTTGCCCAGCGTCATCACCGGCTCCGGCGGTAGCCAGATCTTCAGCGCACTCGGGGGAACGGCGTCCGGCGCCGCATCGGCCGGCAGGTCCGTGCCGCCGACCTGCAGCTTGCTCACCCGCTTGTCCAGCAGCTGGACGCGGCCGGGCACCAGGGCCCGCACCTGCGTGTCGCCCTGGGTCAGGGTGATGCCGGGCAGGTCAGCCGTCGCCGCCCACTGCGCTCCCCTGGCGCGGCGGGTGACCTTGCGGATGTGGCCCGCGCAGTAGTCCCGGACGCCCGAGTACCAGGGCCCGTCCGGCTCCGACCGGGCGTCCAGACACACGCCGGCACTGGCGCTCGCGGCCATCGCCAGAGCCAGGTGCCAGGACGGTGGCCGGTCCCGTTCCATCCGCAGGACCAGCTGTAGGGCCCGGACGTCGGCCGCCGCCTCGTCCCGATCCGCCAGCACCTGCTGCTGATCCAACTGCAGCCAATACGCGTAGCGGGCGCGGAGCGGCGCCAGCACCTCGCCGGGCATCCGCCGGGCCGGCTCAGGACAGCGGCACCCGGCGGAGGTGGCCGTCGGCGGCGTCGGCCTCCTCGACCTCCTCGCGGGTGATGCCCAGGATGAACAGCACGGGATCCAGGAACGGCTGGTTGAACGCGGTGTCCGCAGCGTCGGCGACGACCGGCTTGGCGTTGAAGGCGATGCCCAGTCCCGCGGCGGTCAGCATGTCGATGTCGTTGGCACCGTCGCCGACGGCCACCGTCTGGTTCATCGGGACACCCGACTGCGCTGCGAACCGCTCCAGCGCACGGGCCTTGCCGGCCCGGTCGACGATGTCGCCGACCAGGGCGCCGGTCAGGGCGCCATCGACCACCTCGAGGGTGTTCGCCGCCACGAAGTCGAGGTCCAGCTCGTCCACCAGGTGCCGGGCCACCTGGGTGAAGCCGCCGGAGACGATGCCACACCGGTAGCCCAGGCGCTTGAGGGTGCGGATGGTGGTGCGGGCGCCCGGGGTGAGCTCGAGGGCGCTGCCGACCTCGTCCAGCACGGTCGCGTCCAGTCCGGCGAGCATCGCCACCCGCTCGCGGAGCGAGTCGGCGAAGTCCAGCTCTCCGCGCATGGCCGCCGCGGTGATCTGCTCGACCCGGTCGCGGGTGCCGGTGTGGTCGGCCAGCATCTCGATCACCTCGCCGGTGATCAGGGTGGAATCCACGTCGAAGACGATCAGCCGCTTCGCCCGCCGGGCCAGACCGGAGCGCTGCACGGCGATGTCGGCGCCGGTGCGCGATGCCACCGCGGCCACGGCGGACCGCAGCAGGTCGTCCAGCGGGGCGGTGACCGACAACTCCAGGCCGGTCACCGGGTAGTCGGCGATCCTGGTGATGGTCTCGATGTTCACCCCGATCTCGCCGAACGCCCGGGCCAGCGAGCCGATCGCCCGGGCCTGCAGCGGCCGGCCCAGCACCACCACGGAGTGCGTCGCCGAGCGGCGGTCGGTATCCCCGGCCCTGTCGATCGCCACGTCCACCCGCATGCCGAGCGAGTGCATGGCCTGTTCGACGTGCTCCTGCAGCGACTCCGGATCTCCGCTCGTCGTGACCAGAACGCCGAGGGTGAGCGCCCCGCGGATCACCACCTGGTCGACGTCCAGCACCTCCACGCCGTGGGCCGACAGAGCGGTGAACAGCACACCGGTCACGCCCGGCTTGTCCGGTCCGGTGACGGTGATCAGTACGGAGGCCATGCAGATCCCTCTCGGTGGCGAGAACAGCGGCGCGACCCGGACGACCCGGGATACTGACAGCCGGCCGGAACAGCAACGAGGCCCGCCCCGCGAATGCGGTGCGGACCTCGGGCCGGGCGCCGGCTGGAACGTTACCGGTCGCTGGGGATGCTCAGGTGCGGACTTTCCTCGAGTTCGTTGAGCGGCTCCCAGTTGCGGTTCGGGTGGGCCTCGGTCCGCATCCGCTCGATCATCTCGGGGTGGTGCAGCTCGAACGCCGGCCGCTCGGAGCGGATTCGCGGCAGCGAGGTGAAGTTGTGCCGCGGCGGCGGCGAGCTGGTCGCCCACTCCAGGGAGTTGCCATAGCCCCAGGGGTCGTCCGCAGTGGTGACCTCGCCGTAGCGCAGCGAGCGGAAGACGTTCCAGATGAACGGCAGCGTGGACGCACCGAGAATGAAGGAGCCGATGGTGGAGATGGTGTTCAGCGTGGTGAACCCGTCGGTGGGCAGGTAGTCCGCGTAGCGACGCGGCATGCCCATGTTGCCCAGCCAGTGCTGGATCAGGAACGTCAGGTGGAACCCGACGAATGTCGTCCAGAAATGGAACTTGCCCAGGCCCTCGTCCAAGAACCGACCGGTCATCTTCGGGAACCAGAAGTAGATGCCC
>CAXSEW010000447.1:0-4133 GCA_964236185.1 uncultured Nakamurella sp.
CCGCTTCGCGGTGTATGTGGGCGACCTTCGGCGCGGGGCGCAGCAGCGCCATGCCTTCGATTAGATTGACCAGCTCCACCGGTATCCGGCGCCGTTTGGTCCGATCCGATCGCCCCGACCTGGCGGTGGATCCATCCGCAAGATAACTGGCCAGCCACCGTTCCGCCGTCCGCAGCGGAACGCCTGCATCGGCGGCGGCGTTGATCAACGGCACCCGGTCGAACACGTGCGGGCCAAGGACCGCCATCCGTCGCTCCCGCTCAGAGACCACCACACCTCCGACGTTGACGACGATCGCCGACCCGACCCGCCAGATAATTAGAACAGAACCGCCACTTAATTAGAACAGAACCCGCCAACTAACTCGACAACTGACACACCAGGGGCGGGACCGAAACGCAATCGCGGATGGTGTCCGGTTCTCCAGACCAGGGAAGAAGTCGCACACGCAACGACGTTCGAGCGCCATATCCGATGCACCACGACACGGGATCCCGGTCCGCGACCGTTGTCCGACCCCCCGAAGGAGAACCGATATGACCACCATCGCCCCGCAGGTTTTGCACGACGTCACCGCGATCGCTGCTGCACCGCAACGCAATGTCGACTTCTACATCCGGGTTTTGGGTCTGCGGCTGATCAAGCAGACGGTGAACTCGCACGATCCCGATTCCTGGCACCTGTACTACGGAGACAAAACAGGGAGCCCCCCAGCATCCTGACGTTCTTCCCCTGGCCGCATGTGCCCCACGGGCGGCAGGGAGCCGGGATGGCTTCCGCCGCCGCCTTCAGCGTGCCAGGTTGTTCACTGGGCTGGTGGCAGCACCGACTCGCCGCCCTGCAGGTCGACGCCGACGACCCGGTGACCTGCCGCGCCCGCTTCCCGGGCGTCGAGAGGACTTCCTTCGCACAGTGGGCCGACACCACACTGCACGCCGGGACTTGGCTGGCGGGGGCGTAGCGGACATGACCGTGTTGATCGATACTGCGCGACTGCCCGCGCGGGAGCGGGCTGAAGCGGCGCAGGCAGCGCTGCACAGCACCGAGAGCCCGCAACAGGTGACCTGGGCCGATGGACGCCCCGGGCGGTTCCGCACCGAGACGGTGGAGATCGGGCCGGCTGTCCACATGCTTCGGACCACCAGTGACGCGGTCCGCATTGTGCGGAACGCCCGGCACGTACGCCAGTACGCGCCTAACACCTTCGCGATCGGCTACCAGACCGCAGGAAACGCTCGGCTGAGCGCCGGCGGCGTCGACGACATCGAGTCGCCCGCCGGCAGCTTGATGTGCGTGGATTCAGATAGCCCATATGACTACGTGCAAAGCAGCGGGCTCAATCGCCACGAATCGGTGATAATCGCCCACGACCAGATCGGGCTGTCGGCGACCACCATTCATGCCGCCGCGACCGCGTTGCCTCGAAGCCCTGTGTACGGTCTGGTCCGCGGGCATCTGGCTCATCTGTTCGACGCGGCCGAACCGCTATCCCCCGGAGTCCGTGGCGTCACCGGCCAAGCCACACTCGCTCTGATCCGGGCATTGATCACTTCGGCCGCTCAAACCCAAGGCAGCGCGGAAGACATGCAGGATTCGCTTGGAATACGGCTGAGCATGTACATCGATGCCCACCTGACCGAGCGTGATCTCAGTCCCGAACGCATCGCCAAAGCTCACAACATCTCGCTGCGGCATCTGTACAACGTGTGGGCCCGAGAAGGTCACCCGCCGATCACCGAGACGATCATCGAACGACGGCTGCTCCACGCCCGCGGCCAACTCGACTCCACGTCGCACTCGAAGGCTTCCATCTCCACCATCGCCCGACAAACAGGTTTCGCCAACAGCAGCCATTTCAGCCGACGATTCCGAGAGTCCTTCGGCGTGACACCGCACCAGTGGCGCTCCGTCAGTCGTCTCGCATGAACTTTCGGCCGCCCTACCTTTGAGCCCAACGTTCAGGCTCACTTCGGCTCAGGTCGATGAATAGCGCCGCGTAGAACAGCACCGCGTAGCCTTGCCGGAGCGAGGACTGCGCCGCAGGGCGTGTTGCAGCCGGTCCACGATGAGCAGCTCAGACGTCGAGCCGACTGCTGGATCAGTCGAGTTTCCATTTCCCCCCGGTCGGCCACAGGTCGTACCCAGAAAATGGGTCATGGGCTATACGCTGCCACCGACGTCCAAGCCGTGGCCTAAATGTCTTCGTCCACAGATATTGACAATATCTGTTCCGCGCCGGCGGAAGTCGGATGTCGTCGAAGTCGACAGGGACGCGCATGTGAGCCGTGGACGTCAGCGCCAACCACCCGTGCGCCTCATCGCGCGGCCGCTGCGGCCGCCAGGTATTTTCGAAGTGTTTTTACCGGCGGGCTGCGGGTCCGGTACGGATGAACCAGCCGGCGATCTCGGTTCGACTGGTGAACGTGAGCTTGTTCAAGATGCTGCGCACGTGGGATTCCACGGTGCGTTCGGAGAGGAACAGTCGGGTGGCGATCTCCCGGTTCGACAGTGCGTCGGCGACCAGTCCGGCGACCTCGGATTCCCTTGCTGTCAGAGGGCTGGTCGGATCGATCAGCTGCTGCTGCAGTGCGGTCGCCCTGACCAGCGGACCCGGCATGCCGAGCCGGCGAAATTCGCCTGCTGCCTCGGCCAGGAGCTTTCCAGTCCGGGTGAGGTCAGATTTCTTGCCGGGGTCGCGCAGGAGGGACGCCTTCGCCCAGCCCAGCCGACTCAGTGCCACAAAAGGCCTGGCCCCCAGACGCAAGTTGACGGCCAGCGCGTCGGCGTAGAGCCGCAGCGCCTCGTCGTACCGTCCTGCTGTCACCGCCAGGTCGCCCAGAGCGCAGGCGTTCGATCCGTAGGACGCGATCATGCCTGAACCGTCCCCGGTGCAGTAGCCGGCGTCGGGCAGTAGTTTGTGATAGACCGTCTCCGCCACCTCGGCATCATCCAGTAGGACCGAGACCGCACCGATGGTGCTCAATGTCGGCGCCCACCTGGTGCCGACCGGAAAGTCGGCCGGAATACCGCGGAACTCGTCGAAGGCGGCGACTGCTTCGGTTCGTTTTCCGGCCAGCGCCAATAGGGTCGGCACGGCGATGCGCACCAATGGTATGGGTGGTGCGTCTCGCAGACCTTCGATCATGGATGGCGGCAGCGAAGCGGGGTCACCCCGAACCACAGCCACCACCTGCAGGAAGGCGAAGTACATCCCGGTGGTCGCCAAATCGTTCATCCCAGCAGCCAATGAATGAGCGCGCTCGTTGTGACCGAACGCTGCAGCAAAATCGCCGACCATCAGACATTTCGTAGCCAGCAGCCTTTCGTGGTGCCAGCGGGCAATGGGCGACTTCCGGGTGACGGCGATCTGGTCGATCGAGGCCAATTCGCGGTCAACAGCGTTCAGATCGCCGAGTTGCCAATCGGCTTCCGCCTTCCACAGATGTCCCCACAGCTCGGCCATGGGATCCCGGCTGGCCGAACCGAGCTCGACGGCCCGGATGGCCAGTTGTCTTCGTTCGAACACGGTGCCGGGAATTGCGATCGACAGGTGACGCGCGGCGATGGCTTCCAGGACGGCCTGGGCGTCGCCGCTCGCCTCGGCAGCGGTCAGAGCCTCCGCGGACAATCGCTCGGCGGTCGGGCCGGCTTCGTCCTCGGCACTGGAAGTGGCGACCTGGGCCAGCAGGCGCGCCCGGACGGCCAGTTGATCGGCCGGAAGTTGGCGCAGCGCCCGTTCGCTCAACCCACGGACGACCCGATAGACGTCGATCGACCCGATACCGTGCAATGCCAAAGCGGCCCGGGCCAACAGATCCGGCCGGCCGGCCGCCTCGGCGAGCTCGGCGGCCTCCACGGACATGCGCAGACAGGCGGCGATGTGGTTGGCAGCAAACCGGGCCGTGGCCAGATCAACCGCCAGAGCGGCCCGACGCTCGACCGGGGCCTGGGCTTCGGTGGCACAGTCGAAGGCGATTTGCGCGAACGCTGCCGCCTCGTGGTAGGCGTGTCGGGCCGCGGCCAGGACCGCGGCTCGGACGGCCCAGGGCCCGGCCCGATCCGGTCGGCCGGCCCGCTGCCAGTGGCCGGCGACCAGACCGGCCAGATCCGCTCTGTCAGAATCCGCGAGCCAG
>CAXSEW010000448.1:0-4128 GCA_964236185.1 uncultured Nakamurella sp.
TCAAGCTGTGGACGGTGTCACCGCGCTTCTGGCAGTGGCCACCGATCACCGGTGTGATCTCTGCGCTGGAACGGATCTCGATCTTCGTACTGGTCGGTGCGGCCTTCTTCCAATTGACCTCCGGCCTGCTCAACGTCGCCGAGTGGTACCCGTGGACGTTCTTCTTCCCGCCGGTGCACTTCGCGATCGCCTGGGTGGCGATCGGCGCGCTGCTGCTGCACATCGCGGTGAAACTGCCGGTCATCCAACGTGCCCTGTCCGGGACGGCCGACGACGATCCTCGACCGGTGTCGCCCGGCGACCCGCCGGCCACCCACGCCGGCCCGCTGTCGCGCCGCGGGGCGCTGGCGCTGGCCGGCGGTGCGGCGGGGCTGGCGGTGCTGGCGACGGTGGGGGACAAGATCCCCGCGCTGAGCCGGGTGTCGGTGCTTGCCCAGCGGACCGGCTCGGGCCCGCAGGGCCTGCCGGTCAACCGGACCGCGAGCGCAGCCCAGGTGACCGCGGTGGTGACCAGCGCCTCGTATGCCCTGGTCCTGCGGGGCGCGGCCGGCGAGCACCGAATCACCCTCGCCCAACTGCAGGCGATGCCGCAGACCACGGCCACCCTGCCGATTGCCTGTGTCGAGGGGTGGTCGCGGTCGGCGACCTGGACCGGCGTGCGGCTGCGGGATCTGCTGGCACTGGCCGGACCGGGCCCCACCCGCGGGGCCCGGATGGTCTCCGCCGACCGCGGCCGCTACGGCGAGAGCATGGTCGCGCCCGACACCGTCGCCGATGACCTGACGCTGATCGCCCTGCAGTTGGCCGGGCAACCGCTCGACCTGGATCACGGTTTTCCGGCGCGGTTGATCGCACCGAACAGACCCGGTGCGCTGCAGACCAAGTGGCTCACCGTGATCGAGGCGCTGTGAGCACCCGGCTGATCCGGGCGGCGCTGGGGCTGGTGGGTGGAGTCGGCGTGGCCGTCGGCGCCGCGTTCCTGTTCGAGCGTTCGCACCAGGAGGTCATCTCCGCCGCCATCTGGTTCACCGTCCCGGCGATCTTCTCCGACCTGCTGCTACTGCCGATAGCGGCCGTGACCGGTCACCTGCTGACGAAGTGGCTCGCCCCCTGGGCCAGGCTGCCCGCCCAGGTCGCGGCCGTGCTGATCGGCACCCTGCTGTTGATCGCCGTCCCGTATCTCGGCCGTCCCGGCCTGCGACCGGACAACGACAGCTTGTTGAACCGGAACTACGTGCTGGGCTATCTGGTCTTCGTGGCGGTCATCGCGGGGCTGGCGGTGCTCTGGGCGCTGCTTCGGCGGCGTCGGGTCCCTGTCGGCGCGGCCGGGACGCCCCGCGCGCGTGGATGACGGGCCGGCGCACCAGCCGCGCCGGCGGTCGGCCAGCAGGAACTGCCGGACGGCGGGGTCGGTGGTCAATCCCACCGCGACGTCGGTCGCGTGGTCGGCGGCGACGGGGTCGCCGGTCTGCCGGAGCGCCTCGGCACGGGCGACCCAGTACGGCTGGTAGGCGGACATCCGGTCGCGGGTGATCGCGGCGGCGCGGGCGACGTACGCGCCGATGCCGGGGGCAAGGCCGACCAGCCCGTAACGCGCGGGCCGTGCCCGTTTCGACAATCAGCGCCGACATTCCGGATTCGATGTCAGCCCGGCGGTCGCAATGCCGCGAACGGGTCGGTGACCCGGAGCTCGGCAACGGTGAAGCGGTGCAGCGCCGCCGGCCGGCCGCCGATGGGATTGCGCGGCCCGGTGGTTCCGGTCGGTTCGAGCATGCCGCGACGCTGCAGGATGCGGTGCAGGTTGGTCGGGTCCACGTCGTGGCCCAGGGCGGTGGCGTAGACCCGGCGCAGCTCGGCGATGGTGAACTCGGCCGGCGCCAGCGCGAAGCCGATGTTGGTGTAGGACAGCTTCGCCCGCAATCGACTGCGGGCCCGATCGATGATCAGGCCGTGGTCCAGTGCGGTGGGCGGCAGCGCATCGACCGGGTGCCACCTGGTGTCCAGCGGCAGGCTCGGATCGGCGTCGGTGGGCACCAGGCCGAGAAATCCGGTCGCGACGGTGCGCGATCCCGGCACCCGGTCGGGCGCCGAGAAGACGCCGATCTGTTCGAGGTGGGCGACCCGGGTCAGGTCGACCTTCTCGGCCAGCTGGCGGCGCGCCGAGTCGTCGACGTCCTCACCGGCCAGCACCAGACCGCCTGGTAGCGCCCACTTCTCGGCGTCCGGGTCCCGCGCCCGCTGCCACAGCAGCACGTCCAGCGCCGGTGACCCGTCCGCTGCGGACCGCACGCTGAAGACGGCCGCCAGCACCTCGACGAAAGCGCTGCTACGATCAGGCATGTTTTCGATCACCAGTCGAAAACTCCGATCGGAGGACTTCGATGACGTGGGCAACACGCATCCGCGAACTCGCGCAGCAGCGCGACGCGGTCATCTTGGCGCACAACTACCAACTCCCGGAGATCCAGGACGTCGCGCACCACGTCGGTGACTCGCTGGCGCTGTCCCGGATCGCGGCGACGGCACCGCAGTCGACGATCGTCTTCTGCGGCGTGCACTTCATGGCCGAGACCGCCAAGATCCTCGCGCCGCAGAAGCGGGTGCTGATCCCCGATGCCGCCGCCGGCTGCTCGCTGGCCGATTCGCTGACCGCCGACCAGCTCCGGGCCTGGAAGGCGGAGAACCCCGGGGCGGTGGTGGTGTCGTACGTCAACACCACCGCGGCGGTCAAGGCCGAGACCGACATCTGCTGCACCTCCTCCAACGCCGTCGAGGTGGTGGACTCTATTCCGCGGCACACGCCGGTGCTGTTCGGGCCCGACCAGTTCCTGGGCGCGCACGTGCGACGGGTGCTCCAGCGCGACAACATCAAGGTGTGGGGCGGCGAGTGCCACGTGCATGCCGGCATCAACGGCGCGGAACTGGCGGCGAAGGCCGCGGCCCACCCCGACGCCGACCTGTACATCCACCCGGAGTGCGGCTGCGCGACCAGCGCGCTCTACCTGGCCACCAGCGGCGCTGTGCCGGCTAACCGGATCAAGATCCTGTCCACCGGGGACATGGTCACTGCCGCCGCCCGCAGCAGTTCCGGGTCCGTTCTGGTGGCCACCGAGATCGGCATGATCCACCAGCTGCAGCGGGCCGCCCCGGGCATCGAGTTCCTCGCGGTCAACGAGCGGGCATCCTGCCGCTACATGAAAATGATCACCGCCGACAAGCTGATGGCCTCGCTGGTCGAGCTCGAGGACGAGATCGTCGTCGACCCCGACATCGCCCGCCGCGCCCGCGGCGCCGTGGAGCGGATGATCGCCATCGGTTCCTCCGGCGGAGGTGGCGAATGAGCGGGGAAGCACCTTGGGAGGCATCGGCGCAGGTGGTGGTCGTCGGCACCGGCATCGCCGGGTTGACCTGTGCGCTGGATGCGGCTGCGGCCGGGCTGTCGGTGCTGCTGCTGACCAAAGGCGCCGCGCAGGAGGCGAACACCTACTGGGCGCAGGGCGGGGTGGCCGTGGTGCGCGACGAGCGCGACCCCGGAGATTCCGTCGCCGCCCACGTGGCAGACACCCTGGTGGCCGGTGGCGGCTTGTGCGACCCGAAAGCGGTGACCACCATCCTCACCGAGGGCCCGGCCGCCATCGCCAGGCTAATGGCCCGTGGCGCGCGGTTCGACGCCGGTCCGGCGGGATTGCTGCGCACCCGCGAGGGCGGGCATCACGCGAACCGGGTGATCCATGCCGGCGGCGATGCCACCGGCGCCGAGAGCGAACGGGCGCTGCTGGCCGCGGCCGGTCTGCCCGGCATGCTCACCGGTTCCCAGGTGCTGGACGTGGTGCTGGACTCGGGCGGTCGGGCGGCCGGGGTGACGGTGCTGGGCGAGGACGGAATTGTCGGTCTGATCCGGGCCGGTGCGGTGGTGCTGGCCACCGGCGGCGCCGGTCACCTGTACGCGGCCACCACCAATCCGGACGTCGCCACCGCCGACGGCCTGGCGATGGCGCTGCGGGCCGGCGCCGCGGTCGCCGACCTGGAGTTCGTGCAGTTCCATCCGACCGTGCTGTGGACCGGCGCCGGAGTCCGCGGCCACCGACCGCTGGTCACCGAGGCGGTCCGCGGCGAGGGCGCAGTGCT
>CAXSEW010000449.1:0-4120 GCA_964236185.1 uncultured Nakamurella sp.
AGCCACCCGAACCCGGCGATGACCAACGCGAAGCCGCTGGCGCGCAGCCAGCGGCCACTCCCGCGCGCCGATCTCACGTCGCTGATCCCGGGTGGGCAATGAGCCGGCGGTAGTAGTGCGCGGCGCGGCCGGCATGCCGCCTGCTACGGCTCGTCGCGATGATCGCCAGCACGATGCCGGTGATCGCCCACCCGAGGACGACCAGTGCGCACGCAGCGCGCACCGGCAGCGATGGTGACGTCAGCGTCTGCAGTGACAGCGTGTCCCACAGCAGGTGGGCCGTGATGAGCGGCCAGATCCGGCGGGTCCGCCAGAAGAGCCAGGCCAGCGCGAAGGACAAACCGAACCGGGCCACCGCGCCGATCCCCCACAGCGGGATGTGCAGTACGGTGCGGACCACCGTCGCGGACAGGATCGCGGTCACCGCGACGGATCGGGAGTCGAACCGGCCAGGCAGAAACCGCTGCGCAACACCGGCCACCGCCAGGATCAGGACGGCGATACCGCATTCCTCCAAGATCGAGGTGATACCCGAATTGATCAAGGCGTAGGTCAATGCGCGGGTCACTGTGCGAGCCGCGCCGTGAGTGCGGAAGGTCTGCGGAACTGTCGGGTGCAGCAACAGGTTCGCCACCAGCGACCACGCCACGCTCGCACCCAGACCCACCGCCGCCGAGTTCAACAGCAGCAACGCATGTCGGCCACCGGAGCGCTGGGCGCCGACGGCCGGCAGGGTCATCGTCGGTGGATCGGTGCGGTCCTGAGCAATGCCTCCACTGCTGGGCCAGGTGTACGGACCGACCCGCACGCGGCCCGGTCTGATCCGCCACCACACCAGCAGGTAGCCGATGACGTTGATCGCGACAGCGACCAGCAGGGCTGTCGTGGATCCGGTGCCCGGCAATATCGCCACCGTCGTCGTCCCCAGCATCAGCACCGCGGCGCCGGGCACCCACCACAGCATCGGCACGGTCGTGCGAGCGTCCGGAACACTGCGCAGGCTCATCCGCCTCGGATGCTGCCACGGCGCCGCCGGGGCCATGGCTGCCGCTGCGCCCCAGTGCGCGAGCTGCGCCCGGGTTGGCGGCGCCCACGGATCGATCACGACCACCCCTCACCGGGCCGGCCGGCCCCCCGAGGTCAGTATGCGGTCGGAGACGGCCCGCGCGCGGACGGACGCTACTGGCGAACGCCGCCGGTGGCCGAGTTCGCCTTCGCCAGCTGCAACCAGGTGTCCACCACGGTGTCCGGGTTGAGCGAGATGGTGTCGATCTGCTGCTCGACCAGCCACTGCGCGAGATCCGGATAATCGCTGGGCCCTTGCCCGCAGATGCCGACGTATTTGCCGCGCGCCTTGCAGGCGGTGATCGCCGCGCTGAGCATGAACTTCACCGCTGGATCCCGTTCGTCAAAACCGGCTGCCACCAGGGCGGAGTCGCGGTCCAAACCCAGAGTCAGCTGGGTCATGTCGTTCGAACCGATCGAGAAGCCGTCGAAGTGGTCGAGGAATTGGTCGGCGATGACGGCATTCGAGGGCAGCTCGCACATCATGATCACCTGCAGGTCGTTCTCACCGCGCCGCAGCCCATGGCCGGCAAGCAGATCGATGACGCCGGCCGCCTCGGTCAACGTACGGACGAACGGAATCATGATCTTGACGTTGGTCAGACCCATGGTGTCCCGCACGTAGGACAGCGCCTCGCATTCCATCGCGAAGCACTCCGCGAAATCCGGGGACAGATACCGGGAGGCGCCGCGGTAGCCGATCATCGGGTTCTCCTCGTGCGGCTCGTAGAGCTCGCCGCCGATGAGGTTGGCGTATTCGTTCGACTTGAAATCCGACATGCGCACGATGACCGGGTGCGGAGCGAAAGCGGCGGCGATCGTCGCCACGCCCTCGACGATCCGCCGGACGAAGAAGGCGCGCGGGCTGGCGTCGCCGGCCACGGCGGCGGCAACCTGCTCGCGGACGTGACCGGTCACCGTGTCGAAGTCCAACAAAGCCTTCGGGTGAATGCCGACCTGTCGGTTGATGATGAACTCCAGCCGGGCCAACCCGACCCCGGCGTTGGGCAGCCGGGAGAACGCGAACGCCTGCTCCGGCGTGCCGACATTCATCATGATCTTGACCGGTAGCGCCGGCATCGAGTCCAGAGTTGTTTCCTCGATGGTGAAGTCGAGCAGCCCGGAGTAGATGTAGCCGGTGTCGCCCTCGGCGCAGGACACCGTGACGTCCTGACCGTCGGCGAGTTCACGGGTGGCGCCGCCGGTGCCGACGACGGCCGGGATGCCCAGCTCCCGGGCGATGATCGCGGCGTGGCAGGTCCGGCCGCCGCGGTTGGTGACGATCGCCGACGCCCGCTTCATGATGGGTTCCCAATCGGGGTCGGTCATGTCGGCGACCAGCACCTCGCCAGGAACGAATTCCTTCATCTGGTCGATGGACCGCAGTACCCGCACCGGGCCGGCCCCGATACGTTGGCCGATTGCCCGCCCTTCCACCAGAACCTCGCTGGAGCCGTGCATCCGGTAGCGCTGCATGCTGCCGGCGGACTGCCGGGACTTCACCGTCTCCGGCCGCGCCTGCAGGATGTAGATCATGCCGTCGGTGCCGTCCTTGCCCCACTCGATGTCCATCGGCCGGCCGTAGTGGGCTTCGATGGCGACGGCCTGGCGGGCCAACTCGGTCACCTCGGCGTCGGTCAGGCTCAGCTTCCGCTGGTCGGTCTCGTCGACGTCGACGAATTCCGTCGTCCGGCCCACGGCGACATCGGTGGTGTAGACCATCTTGATCGCCTTGCCACCGATCCCCCGCTTCAGGATCGCCGGCCGGCCGGCCGCCAGAGCCGGCTTGTAGACGTAGAACTCGTCCGGGTTGACCGCACCCTGCACGACGCCCTCGCCCAGCCCGTAGGCGGAGGTGATGAAAACCGCGTCGGGGAAACCGGATTCGGTGTCCATGGTGAACATGACGCCGGAGGCACCGATGTCCGACCGCACCATGCGCTGCACGCCGGCGGACAGGGCGACGGTGTCGTGGTCGAAGTCGTGGTGCACCCGGTAGGCGATGGCCCGGTCGTTGTAGAGGGACGCGAACACCTCCCGGATGGCCTGCAGTACCGCGTCGATGCCCCGCACGTTGAGGAAGGTTTCCTGCTGACCGGCGAAGGACGCGTCCGGGAGATCCTCAGCGGTGGCGCTGGATCGAACCGCGAAGGACGCGTCCGGGTTCTCCTTCGTCAACCGGGCGTAGGCGGAGCGGATGTCGGCCTCGAGGTCGGGCGGGAAAGGTTGCCCGATCACGGTTGCCCGCAGCTCCCGGCCCACCTCGGCCAGGGCCTCCACGTCATCGGTGTCCAGCGCGGCGAGGGCCGAACTGATCACCTGCGCCAAGCCCGTCTCGCCGATGAACCGGCGATAGGCATCGGCCGTCGTGGCGAACCCGTCCGGTACCGACACCTCCGCCTGCGCCAGATGGGAAACCATCTCACCCAGCGAGGCATTCTTCCCGCCCACCTGCTCCAGGTCGGACAAGCCGAGCTCGGCAAACCATTTGACGTTCGTCGTCGCCGACCCGGTGGTCATGGTGAGGTCCTCTCGAGTTTGCGGCTGGCCGCGGCCATCGTCTGCAGGATGACGGTGGACATTTCTTCGACCGACTTGGCCGAGGAATTGATGACCGGAATGCGGTGGTCGGCGAACATCGACTCGGCGCGGCGGAGTTCCCAGGTGCACTGGTCGAGCGACGCGTACGTCGAATGAGGTCGGCGTTCCTGCCGCACCTGGCTGAGCCGGGCTGGGGTGCTGACAATCCCGAAACAACGCTCGCGCAGGTTCTTGATCGGCCGGGGCAGTTCCGATCCGGTCAGGTCCTCGTCCACCAGCGGATAGTTGGCGACGAAGACCCCGTGCTGCAACGCCAGGTACATCGTCGTCGGCGTCTTGCCGCACCGGGAGGGCGCCACCAGGATGACGTCGGCCTTGTCCAACGCGCGCAGACTTTGGCCGTCATCGTGCTCCAACGCGTATTCCACCGCCTCGATCCGCGTGTTGTATCGGTGGATGTCGCCGACACCCTGCAGCTGCGCCGACACCCTCCTCCCCGCGGTGCCCAGACTGG
>CAXSEW010000450.1:0-4112 GCA_964236185.1 uncultured Nakamurella sp.
GCGGCCGGCCAGGGTCCGGCGGACGGGACGGGCCGCACGGGCGGCGGCGGCGGGTGTGGACGCGGTACTCATCGCGCCGGGGGCGGACCTGCAGTATTTCGCCGGAGATTCGGTGTCCTCGCACGAACGGTTGACCGCGCTGGTGGTACCGGTCGTCGGTGAGGCGCAGATGCTGGTGCCCGCGCTGGAACGAGCCGGCTGGGTCGGCAGCCCGCTGGAGAGCATCGGCGTACCCGTCGCCACCTGGACCGACGGCACCGATCCATACCGCAGCCTCAGCGCACTGCTGCCGGCGACGGCCCGGGTGCTGGCCGTGGACTACCACATGCCGGCCGTGCACGCCCTGGGCATCTCCCGCGCCGTGCCCGGCTCGGAGCTGACGCTGGCCGGCGAGATCATCGCCGAACTCCGGATGCGCAAATCGCCCGACGAGGTGTCGGCGCTGGTCGAGGTCGGCGCTGCCATCGACCGGGTGCACCGTCGGATCGGCGAGTGGTTGCGGCCGGGCCGGACCGAGGCGGCAGTGGCCGCCGACATCGGCGCGGCGCTCGTCGAAGAAGGGCACACCAGCGCGGATTTCGTCATCGTCGGGTCCGGCAGCAACGGGGCCAGCCCACACCACGAGGCTTCGCCCAGGATCATCGAGGCGGGCGACCCGGTGGTCATCGACATCGGCGGACCGAACGCGGTCGGCTACTTCTCCGACTGCACCCGCACCTACCGGGTGGCCGGGGCGTCGTCCGATCCGGACTTCGAGAGCGTGTACGAGATCGTCCGGCGCGCGCAGCAGGCCGGGATCGACGCAGTCGCGCCCGGTGTGCCCGCGGAGTCGGTGGACGCGGCCTCCCGGTCCGTCATCGAGGCGGCCGGCTACGGCGACTACTTCATCACCAGGACCGGGCACGGCATCGGACTGGAGGTGCACGAGCACCCCTACATCGTCAGCGGCAACGCCCTGCCGCTGGAGCCGGGCATGGCGTTCTCGATCGAGCCCGGCATCTACTTACCGGGCCGGTTCGGGGTGCGTATCGAGGACATCGTGGTGGTGGGCGACGACGGAGCCATTCTCGTCAACAAGGCACCCAAGACGCTTGTGACGATCGGCGGCTGACCGGCGTGCTGGAGGAGATCGACGCGCGGATCGCCGCCGTGCTGGCAGCCGACGGCCGCTGCTCCTATACCGAGCTCGCCGACAAGGTCGGACTGTCGGTATCCGCTGTGCACCAACGGGTGCGACGGCTGGAGCAGCGCGGCGTCATCCGCGGTTACGCCGCCCGCATCGATGGCGAGATGATCGGATTGCCGCTCACCGCCTTCGTCTCCCTGACACCCATCGATCCGGCGGAACCGGACGACTACCCGCACCGGTTGCGGCCGCTCCCACAGATCGAGGCGTGCTACTCGGTCGCCGGTGTCGAGTCCTACATCGTCAAGGTGCGGGTGGCCTCGCCGGCCGCGCTGGAGGCGCTACTGGCCCAGATCAGAGCGACTGCGAATGTGTCCACCCGGACCACCGTGGTGCTCTCGACGCCGTTCGAGGACCGGCCGGTCGCCGACAGCGCGCCGGTCAAGCCTGCAGCCCCGGCCGCAGCAGGCGATACCGTCGTGATCTGATGCGGGACATGCCCCCCAAGCGACCCCCGTTACCGCCGTACCCGGCCGCCGACCGCGACGACACCGTCGATGTCCTGCACGGGGTGTCGGTCGCCGATCCCTACCGCTATCTGGAAGAACCGGAATCGCCGCGCACGGTGGAGTTCGTCGAGGCCCAGAACCGGCTCTCGCGGCCGTATCTCGAAGCGCTACCGGGCCGCGCCACCTTTCTGCGCAGCACCCTGGAGTTGTTGACGGCCCCGCGGGGCGGGGTGCCGTGGGAACGCGGCGGCCGGTATTTCGTCGTCGCCAACCCCGACCGGTCGGACCAGGACCAGGTCTTCGTCGCCGACACCGCAGCCGAACTGCCCCAGGGCCGGTTGCTGATCGACCCCAACACCTGGTCGACGGATGGGACGTCCGCGCTGACCGGGCTGCGGATCAGCGACGACGGCCGGTACGCCGGTTACGCCAGGTCCGACGCCGGGTCGGACTGGCGCACCATCGGCGTCGTCGACGTCGCCACCGGGAACGAGCTACCCGACCGGCTGACCGGCGCAAAGTGGCTCGACCCGATCTGGTTGCCGGACAACGAGTCGTTGCTGTACTGGCGCTACCCCGACGTAGTAGAGACCGACACCGACACCTCGGGTGCGCTCACCGACGCGACCGGTGTCGGCGAACTCGTCCTGCACCGCCTCGGCGCCGCCCAGACGCAGGACGAGGTGCTCTGGCGCAAGCCGGAAGCCAAGGAGTGGACGGTCGAGCCGTGGGTCAGCTCCGACGGGCGGCTGCTGGTGCTCGTCGCCTCACCCGGAACGGACTCCCGCACCACCGTCGCCGTGCGCCGGCTCGGCGTGGACGAGCACGGGCGGACGGTGGTGCTGCCGGGGGAGAGCACGGTGGTCGCCGAGCTGGCCGACGCCCATGACGTGGTCGGCGCGGACGGCGACACGCTGTACCTGCGCACGGAACGCGGCGCCCCCGCCGGCCGGCTGGTGGCCGTCGATCTGACCAGTCCGGGTGCGGAGTGGCGGACGATCGCGGCGGGCGAGCCGGACCGGGTGCTGGTCGGCGTGACGCTTGCAGTCGACCGTTTCGTGCTGACCTGGTCCGTGGACACCGCCCACCGCCTGCAGCTGATCGACCGCGCCGGCACCGTGCTGGCCGACCCGGAGCTGGGCAACCTGGTGTCCTTCACCGCGGTGCGCAGCAGATCGTCGAGCAGCGAGATCTTCGTCGGCACAACGGGATTCGACCACCGCCTGCGGGTGTACCGACTGGACACCTCGGGCACAGCGACCGCGTTGCCCGGGCTCGGTGCCGCCATTTCGCTGCCGGCCGTCGACGCGCAGCGGCTGGTGGCGACCTCGGCCGACGGCACGCAGGTGCCGATGAGCGTGGTCCGGCTGGTCGGCCTGCCGGACGGTCCGCGGCCGACGCTGCTGTACGGCTACGGCGGTTTCGACATCTCGCTGGTACCGAGCTTCTCCGCGCTGTTCGCGGGGTGGGTGGCGGCCGGCGGGGTGCTCGTCGTCGCCAATCTGCGCGGCGGCGGCGAGTTCGGCGCCGCCTGGCACGAAGGCGGCATGTTGCACCACAAGCAGCACGTCTTCGACGATCTGTTCGGGTGCGCCGAGGCGTTGATCTCGGGCGGCGTCACCACCGCCGCCCATCTCGCCGTTCACGGCCGGTCCAACGGCGGCCTGCTGGTCGGAGCGGCGATCACCCAGCGACCAGAGCTGTTCGCCGCGGCGCTGCCGACGGTGGGCGTGATGGACATGTTGCGGTTCCACCTGTTCACCATCGGCTGGGCCTGGACGAGTGACTTCGGCTCGCCGGACGTAGAAGACGATTTCGCTGTGCTGCACCGCTATTCGCCGTTGCACGCGCTGCGGGAAGGGGTCGCCTACCCGCCGACGCTGATCAGTACCGGTGATCACGACGACCGGGTGGTGCCCGCTCACTCGCTCAAGTTCGGCGCGCAGCTGCAGTACTGCCAGGCCGGTGACGGTCCCGTGCTGCTGCGGGTGGACACCCGCGCCGGTCACGGCATGGGTAAACCGGCCGGCGCCCTCGCCCAGGAGTACGCCGACCAGTTGGCCTTTGCTGCAGCGTGGACCGGACTCGAGGCCTAGCACTCCGGCGCGGTGAGCGGCCTCTCGACGCGGAGGCAGGAATGACCGGCGGCAGGTTGTGGTTAGCATGGGGAAAGTCTGAGTGCGGCGGCTCTGCCGTGGTCGCGCCGGAACCTCGAGACCAGCGGAAGCAGATTCATTCTTGTGAGCACGTCGACCACCCCCGACACCGCGGTCTCCGCAGTCGGCTTCCGGTCCGAACGCGGACCCATCCTCATCGCCCTGATGTTGACGTCGTCACTGGTGGCGCTCGACTCGACCATCATCGCCACGGCCGTCCCATCGGTGGTGAAGAGCCTCGGCGGATTCGCCGAGTTCCCCTGGCTGTTCTCGATCTACCTGCTGGCGCAGGCGGTCTCGGTGCCGATCTACTCGAAGGTC